>NZ_JQCQ01000019.1 GCF_001437605.1 Pediococcus argentinicus | reverse complement strand
ATGTCAACTTGACAGGGCCGAGCGCAGGTAAAAGCTTTTTATTTAAAATAGGAATGTATGTATTTACGATAGGCTCATTAATTGCCAGTATATTCACCAACTTCAATGTGTTGATGGTGGCAAGAGTGATTCAAGCTATTGGTGCAGCAGCAACATTATCAAACAGCTTTGGATTGATATCACAAATTTTTCCTGATAAGAATCGTGGACGAGCTATGGGATTCAACACAATGTTTATTTCTGCAGGATTTATTGCTGGTCCAGCCTTAGGTGGATTATTGTTGCAATATTTCTATTGGAATTCTATTTTTATGATTAATATTCCAATTGGTATTGTAGCAATTATAATGAGTTACTTCTTTTTACCTAAAGAAAAAGTTGGTAAAATGGCCAAAGGCTTTGACTGGACTGGATCGATTTTGTTATTCGTTATAGTTGCTGGATTTATTAGTTACTTAGAAATTGGTCAGAATAGTGGATTTGGTTCACCAATAATGTTACTTGGTATTTTAGTAATTGTGATTTTAGCAATTGCTTTCTGGTATTGGGAGAGAAGGCATACCGCACCAATACTTGATTTTGGCCTATTTAAAAATATAAGTTTCACGATTAGTTTAGTTGCAGGTGTTATGGTAATGATTGCAAATTCATTCTTTGACATTGTATTTCCCTTTTACCTACAGGATATACTAAATTGGTCGGTTGGTGTGGCAGGTCTTATGATGATCGCCTTTCCTGTTGTTATGGCTATCTTTGCACCCATTGGAGGTGCTTTAGGTGATAAAGTTAATCGTAATTTAATTACTATAGTTGGGGCAATTTTATTAATTTTATCCCAATTAATGTATACGACGTTTGGTCTTACAACATCCGTTTGGTTAATGTTATTGGCGACAACTATTAACGGCATTGGTACAGCATTTTTCGTTTCAAATAATACAACTTTAATTATGGCAAACGTTTCTGGCGAACAGGCAGGTGTAGCTGGGGCAGTTCAATCTTTACTAACTAATTTAGGCCAAGTTTTGGGCGTTGTTTTTGCAAATATATCGCTATATACAACAATGAGTGCTAAAGCAGGCCACAGAGTTAATACTATTCCCATCAAACACCCTGATTGGTTTGTTGATGGAATGCACGTTGCATTTATAGTGACTACTGTACTACTTGTTATTGCATTATTGATTGCTTTGCGTCGAAATGCTAAAGGTTTTGGTGTTAAATAATGTTTTTAAATTTTAAGGTAAAATAAAGCTTAACTAATCAACGATTACATTAAGTGAGAAGAGCCCCAATCCATTAGGATTGGAGCTCTTTTTTTGTTTTAGTCACTTAAAAAGTAGCTAAAAATAGTGGCACCACGTGGCACTGATTTGAAATTGGGTCACTATCGACCCTAATTGCACTTATTATAATCTAAGACTAGTTAATAAATTATGAATACTGAATTCTACAATTTTATCGATATGTAAATCAGCAATATCTTGATTTGTTTATAGGTTTGATTGGCATGCTGAAAACATCTAGTGATTTAACATATCATTCCTATTTTTTCAAAATGATACAATTAAAGTTATATGGATATTAATAGAGGCTTCCATTTAAAAAATTATCAGATTGGTGAATACATGGAATTAAGACTTTTAAAGTACTTTTTAGTAACTGCTAATGAAGAAAACATTTCCCGAGCAGCTACAATACTTCATATAACGCAACCTACCTTGAGTCGACAGATAAGGGAATTAGAGCAACAACTTGATACGACTCTGTTTACCAGAAATAAAAATACTATTAAACTGACAGAAGCTGGTATTTTCCTTAAAAGTAGAGCTAAAGAAATTATTGATTTAAATGATGCATTAGATCAGGAATTTTCTGCACAAAGCAAGCAGCTATTTAGTGGGAATATTAGAATTGGTTCAATTGAGGCTAATAGTACTAAATTATTAGTATCTATATTGAAACAATTTGTACAAACGTATCCAAAAGTCACATTTGATTTATTCGACGGCAATAGTGAGGATATTAAAACTAAACTGGATGCTGGATTAATAGATGTCGCAATTTTGCTTGAACCGGTAAAAACACAAAGATATAAAAAGGTTTTATTACCGCAAACAGAGCGTTGGGGATTTACAGTCCCAATGCACAGTACATTAGCAAAGAAAGATTTTATTCAGGCTAGCGATTTAAGTGAAATGAACTTAGCTGTAGGAAGTCGGGATGAGGTCAAAAATATGCTTAGCAAATGGGC
This sequence comes from Pediococcus argentinicus, assembly GCF_001437605.1. Classification (GTDB taxonomy): domain Bacteria; phylum Bacillota; class Bacilli; order Lactobacillales; family Lactobacillaceae; genus Pediococcus; species Pediococcus argentinicus. The sequence goes on along the minus strand of NZ_JQCQ01000019.1, from coordinate 32,459 downwards.
CCGTAGGTCACTCGATGATTTACATATAATGGGTACTATGAATCTAAGCTTTAACATGATGGCATTGGTTGAATCTGGATTTATCAATGCGTTAACGATTGAAGGGGCCACTAGTGCATTTGGTAACGGTAACTACAAGTTTGTACCGTTATATCCGGAGTTGAAAACTAATTGTATTTTAGCGTGGAAAGATGGACGAACCTTAACACCTACCGTCTCAAAATTTATAGATGTGTTTAGGCATGCTGCAAAGGCATAGCTTTAAAAAATATAGGCATTAGTAATATAAAAAATCGATAGTAATATTATCTGCACAAGGTAATATTGCTATTTTTTTTGGAGGTATATACATGACGGTAGAAAACAAAGTTGTCGTAATAACTGGAGCATCATCAGGAATAGGTGAGGCGACAGCTAAATTATTGGCAGCAAGCGGTGCTAAAGTTGTTTTAGGTGCTAGAAGAAATGAAAAACTTGAAAAAATAGTGACAGATATTAATGAATCTGGTGGAAGCGCCGTATATAAAGTTACTGATGTTAAAAATTCGAATCAAGTTAATGATTTAGTTGAATATGCTATTAAGGAATTTAATGGAGTAGACGTTATCTTTAATAATGCAGGAATTATGCCAACATCTCCAATAAGTGCTCTTCATACCCAGGAATGGAAAGAAATGATTGATATAAATTTAATGGGTGTTTTAAACGGGATAGCTGCTGTGATGCCATACTTTACTAATCAAAGACACGGCCAGATTATAACAACTTCATCAGTAGCTGGCATTAAAAGCTTTCCAGGTGCTGGGGTATATGGTGCCACTAAATTTGCGATTAGAAATTTAATGGAAGTCATTAGAATGGAAAGCGCTCAAGAAAAAACTAATATTCGTACTGCTACTTTGTATCCAGCTGCCATTAAAACAGAACTTTTAAATACTATAACTGACAGCAGTGCTCTAAATAATATGAGTAAATTGTATGAAAATGTTGGAATCACTCCTGATTCAGTGGCAAACGTGGTTAAATTTGCCATTGACCAACCAGAGGATATTAACGTAAATGAATTTACTATATATCCAACTAGACAAGTATAGTATACGAGGAGGAATTAATGTGAGTAATTCAGAAGTTAAAGATGGTATTATTTTTCCAAAGGGTAATCCTAATATCGATTATGCTCAGTTTTTTGTTGGACAAAGCTACCTTAATTCATTGGTAAGCGATCGGAATATTGATGTTACGGTGAGCAATGTAATATTTGAACCAGGATGCCGTAATAATTGGCATATTCATCACAGTGGTTATCAAATCTTACTAGTCACTGGTGGAGAAGGATGGTATCAAGAGGACGGCAAACCTGCTCAACGACTCGTAAAGGGAAATGTGATTGTAACTCATGATGGTATTAAACATTGGCATGGTGCGACGAAGAACAGTTGATTCTCTCATATCGCAATTACTGCCGGAATACCGGAATGGCTAGAACCTGTTGATAATGAATATTATGATGATTTGGAGGGAAAATAATGAAGAAACAAACTGCCGGACGTAATAACTTGGGAGATTTTGCTCCAAAATTTGCAGAGTTAAATGACGATGTTTTATTTGGTGAGGTATGGTCTCGTGAAGATAAAATGTCTTTACATGATCGTAGTCTAATTACAGTTTCAAGTTTATTAACACAAGGTGTTCCACAGCTAAAAGCTCATATGAAGATTGCAAGAGATAATGGCGTCAGTAAAGAAGAAATGATCGAACTAATTACACAATTATCCTTCTATGCCGGCTGGCCCAAGACATGGTCAGCCTTTGATTTAGCTAAAGAAATATATGAATAGTCAAGTCAGTTATAAAATGTCAACTGGTGAACCAGTAGTCTACGACTTCAACGACAAACTTGAAGTACAAGGTAAGACAAAGCTTAACTAATCAACGATTATATTAAGTGGAAAGAGCTCCAATCCTTATGGATTGGGGCTCTTTTTTTAGTTTCGGTCACTGATTGGTCACTAAAAAGTCGCTAAAAATAGTGGCACCACGTGGCAATGATTTGAGATTGGGTCACTATCGACCCTACTTGCACTAGAAAAATAAAATTATTACTTAGTAATAGATAAAATATTCAGCAAGTCATTATATTGGTCTTTAAAGTATCAATATCTGTTTCTGCGGTATATGCAAATTGTGGCTGTTAGGTTTTAGTGACTTTCAGTCTAAGTCCTTAATCGCTTGGCTCATAAAATTATCTAAAACAGATCCAGCCGAATATATGTTATATGGCTGCTTAGTCTCACGTACCCAGTGAACAACAGCTTTAATTCGACTAATACTAATGTAATTAACTAAACTATCAGAACTAGAATACGTATTACTAATTTCACCAAGGAGCATTTTAAGCATGGCATGTTGAAATGATGCATCGTCTTGCTGACATTTAACAACTTCAGATAATTCATCGGTGCAAAGCTGAGCAAGGGTCGTAAATGGGTGAGTGTTTAAGTCGTCATTATTAATATTTTTCCTTTGAAATTGATCACTTAACAACGTATCCAGCAAGGCATACTTATCTTCATAATATGCATAGAATGTAGTTCTATGAATTAATGCCTCGTCTGCTATTTTACTGGTTGTTATTGATTTGAATGTATACTTTTTCAACAGATTTAAAAAGGATTGTTGGATTGTACGCGTCATTCTTTCTGCTTGGCGATCAGCCATTTTTCTACACTCTCCATTAACTGTTGGATGTCACTACACAAAATACAATGTGATGACACTCGTCTGATTTATAATGCTATGATACTCAACAATTAAATAATAAACAACTAACACAAAATAAAAGGAGATTTAATTAATATGAAGGCAATAACAATAGATTCACTAGGTGAGCAAAGCAAGTTTAAACTAACAGAAATAGATCAACCAAAACCAAATGATGATGAGGTATTAATTAATATCAAAGCATTTAGCATTAATCCGATGGATGTTGCTGCAAAACTTGGTGCACTAAATAGTCCTTTCCCGGATAATTGGTCATTCCCTCTTGTATTAGGATGGGATATGTCTGGAATAATTGTAGAAGTGGGATCTAATATTACTGAATATAAAGTTGGCGATCGCGTTTTTGGAGAGCTTCGTAATGATCATGCCGGTAACAATGGTAGCTATGCTGAATATTGTGCTACAGATACAAGCCAGTTGGCTAAGATTCCGGAAAAATTATCTTTTGCTCAAGCCGCTGCACTACCTATTGCAGGTTTAACAGCCTATCAAGCAATCACTGAGAGCTTAGATGTTCAACCTGAGCAACATATTTTAATACAAGGTGGTGCCGGTGGAGTTGGTTCTATTGCAGTTCAAGTAGCTAAATTAAGAGGAGCACATGTTGCAGCAACTGCTGGCCCGGCTCACATTCAAATGTTACAAGATTTAGGTGTTGATCAAGTTATTAATTATCATGATGTTCAACCAAAAGATGTACTTCATGATATAGATGGTGTGTTTGACACAGTTGGCGACATTGAAGGTGGATTAGCAACATTACGTAGCGATGGTAAATTAATTACCATTGCTGCACAACCAACTTCTGAACAATTAAATGGTTCACAACACGTTGCCTTCCAATTTACTCACGGAACTTCTAAAATGCTGACAGAACTAGGTGGTCTGATTGCAGATGGGGAAGTAAAGCAAGAAGTTGAGACATTACCATTTAGTGCAGAATCAGTTAACAATGCACAAGATCGCGTTGGTGATAGACACGTCACTGGAAAACTTGTTATCACCCTTTAATCAACGCTTTTGTTTAATGATAAAAGATAAATCTTATTGGAGAAAATAAATTTAAAAATGGATACAATTGAGACTATTCATCAACGTCATGCAACGCGTGCTTTTAAAGATGATACTATTTCAAATGAACTTTTAAAAAGTATTATAGCTGATGCCCAAACAGCACCATCATGGGGCAACTCGCAACCGTGGAAGGTAACGATTGCCACGGGAGAATCATTATCAACAATTAAAAATAACTTTAATGAAGCTTCAAAAAATAATCTCATGGAAGATGCCGACTTATCAAAGGCCCATCGCGGTGATTTTTCTTCTTTTGCAAGTCAAAATATGGGGGATTGGGTTGGAACATTTCATCCTATCATTACTGCTGATTCAGATACTTATTGGGATAGTCGTCGAAGTCTTTATCACGCACCAGCGATTGCGTATCTTACGATTGGCAAAAATCCAAATAGTTGGTCTATTTATGATCTCGGTGCTTTCTCTCAAACCCTAATGTTATCAGCTACTGCTCGAGGTGTTCAATCGTTAGTTTCCTATGAATTGATTAAGTATCCCGATATTATTCGAGATGCCTTAAAGATTCCTAGTGACCAAATTATTGCTATTGGTGTAGCACTGGGCTATGAAAAAACTGATAAAGTACTAAATCAGTTTCGTTCACATCGCATAAATGTTGATGACATTTTGAATATAGTTGACTAAGAGAAAACGGTAAATCAACAATTTATAACTTCTAAGACAAGTTCGAAATGCAAGGTAAGACAAAGCGGAACCAATCATCGATTGAATTAATTTAAAACAATATTGCCTAAAAGATGCTTTTTTAGTTTGTAATGAGCTTTATAAATGACGAGAAGAAATTGTTGATTGTGCAAATTCATTAGATTCATTGAAGATCCTTGAAAAGGAAATGTAGGAGGAAATTAATTATGTATGAAGATTTAAATAATAAAGTTGCAGTTGTCACAGGTGGCTCTAAAGGAATTGGTAAATCAATTGCTAAACGATTTGGTGAAGAACATATGTCAGTGGTTATTAACTATCATTCTGACCCAGATGGTGCCAATGATGCGGTGAATTTAATTCAAACAAGTGGCGGTAAAGCAGTTGCTGTGCAGGCAGATATCAGTCAAGAACAAGGTGCAAATGATCTTTTGCAAGCAGCATTGGATAATTATGGCAAGCTCGATATTTGGGTTAACAACGCTGGAATGGAAAATCGAGTAGCAACCAATGAGATGTCCTTAGAAGTTTGGCAGCGAGTAATTGATGTTAATCTTACTGGAGTCTTTTTGGGCTCAAAAACAGCATTAAACTATTTTGTGAAAAATAATCGACCTGGAAATATTATTAACATGTCATCAGTCCACGAACAAATTCCATGGCCAGGATTTGCACATTATGCTGCTTCTAAGGGTGGAGTTAAGTTGTTCAATGAAACAATTGCAATGGAATATGCAAACAAAGGAATACGCGTCAATGCAATTGGACCAGGCGCAATTAATACACCAATTAATGCTGAGAAGTTTGCTGATAAGCAGCAACTAAACGATACACTTGAAATGGTACCAATGAAAAAAATTGGAGATCCAGAAGACGTGGCTGCCGCTGCAGCCTGGTTAGCTTCTGATCAATCTAAGTATGTTACTGGAGTAACGTTATTTGTTGATGGTGGTATGACCCTTTATCCATCATTTCAAAATGGAAAAGGCTAGTTATTAAATGAGGAAATAAAGAAATGAATATACTTATCGGAATTATTCCTGCAATTGCATGGGGAATACTACCACTTGCAGTTACCAAGATTGGTGGCAAAACGACTAATCAAATTATTGGAACTACTTTTGGTACATTTATCGTGTCTTTAATTGTGTGGTTGATTATGCAACCAGCTGTAACTACAGGGCAATTTTTGCTCAGTGCTCTTTCAGGGGCAGCTTGGACAATTGGGCAATTTTTACAGTATACAGCGTTTAAACGAATTGGAGTTTCGCAGGCTATGCCAATTTCCACTGGACTACAGTTAGTTGGGACTTCACTGTTAGGAATTTTAGCTTTTGACGAATGGTCAAAGGGTAATGAATTATTAATTGGAATAATTGCACTTGTAGTGATTATTATTGGGATTGTATTAACGACTATTGATGGGGAACAAAGTAATTCTAAAACAAAGAATGCAATCGGACCCACCATCGTTATCTTTTTAATATCTACGGTTGGTTATATTGGTTACTCTGCATTTCCAAGAATGGCAAAAGTGTCGGGTCTACAGGGATTTATGCCACAAGGGTTAGGCATGGCACTAATGGCTCTGATTCTTGTCTTATCTACTGGAAAACGAAAAGTGTTTACTGAAAAAGTTACTTGGATTGGTCTTATCGATGGAGCCATTTTCTCGATTGCTGCACTAACTTATTTGATGTCTGCTCAGTTAAATGGAATCGCAACTGGGTTCACACTTTCACAGATGAATGTTGTGATTGGCACGATTGGTGGAATTTTGATTTTACATGAGAAACGTTCTAAAGCAGGCATAATATGGACAATTGCTGGACTTGTGTTAGTAGTTGTTGGTGGAGTACTTATTGGCAATATGAACTAACAAAAAGATTTGAGATAAACTGGGTATATTTTTGCACTAATAGCAAGAAAATATGTCATGAGAAACGTAATTAAGAATTAAAATATAAATGAACATTAATAAGACCTATAAAATCTGATGAATCTGATTTTATGGGTCTTTTTGTTGTGTTTACTGATTGATTGTTAAAATAGACACCACGTGGCACCAATTTGAAATTGGGTCACTATCGCCCCTACCTGCACTCATAATGATTTACAAATATATATTATTTTATTAGTCTTATGTAAATAAGGCCTTTTTTAATTGTCTTTTATTAAGGAAAAGTATAAGGGAAGTTCATTCATAAGTGCTATAGCTAGTACGTATTGTAGCGGGTAAACTAAGACTTGGAGGTGTACTTTATTGAACAATAAAAAAGAAGAATCAACTTCTGCAATTTCAGTGGGAGCACTTAATTACAAGGGACTCCACGAGTAGAGCTCTTTTAATATAATTTTTGAAAATTGATTACTACTGCTGCGCCATGATTGCTGGAATAATGGCTTCATCAACTAAGGTAGTAACAAAATCCACTGAGACGTCTTTTTGATCAACCATAGCTTGATATAGTAATAAATTGAACGGTAATAATTTAACCGTATCTGTTACGGTATGTTTCAATTCACCATCGAGTTGAGCCTGACTAATAATGCGTTCCATGATGTACAATTGCTGGCGATGTAAATCGTTAAAGTAATTGTGGACAACTGGATTATCATTTCCTAATTCTATCAATACGGCACGTAAAAACTGTCTAGAACTATCAAAATGAGCAAGACTAGTAATAAGATTCTCACGAAGAGATTTGCCGGTAAAGTCGATATCAGCAAATGTATCAATTTCAGTATCATCAAAATAGTCTTCAGCATCAAGTAGAAGTTCGAAAGGGGTGTTCCAGCGACGGTAAAGCACTGGACGGCCAGTATTTGCAGTGTGTGCAATGTTATTAAAGGTTACAGATTCATAACCGTCATTTTCTAAAATATTAATTGCTGCTTTAAAAATATTTTGAGTGAGCTCATCGTTTGTTTTACGGGGAGCTCTTTTTTTATCTGCCATAATCCTTCTCCATTACTTTAGTTAACAGTAATTATAGCATTTTAAGTTACTATAAGAATCAATTATAAATACATTTTGTAAATAAAATATTGAAAATTAAAAAAGAAGGCGTATAGTATCGATTATAGATACAAGATGTAATTAAAAGGAGAAAATATGAAATCAATTTTGCAAACAAACTTTTCAGGTATTGAGAGTTTAGTTATGAAGGAAGTTAAAAAGCCAGAAGTCACACCAGATGGTATTTTAATTCGAATGACTACGCTGCCGGTAGTTCCTTCTGATTGGAAACGTGAATATAATTCAAATGCAACTGCTGAATTGGCCGATAATCTGCCCAGAACGATTGGAATTGGTGGTGTTGGTTTAGTGGTTGGCGTAGGTGCTAATCAGGATCACAAGCTACTTAATCAACGTGTTTTAGTAATGCATCCGCAGGGATCCTATAGTGAATATATTCTGACTACAGAAAGACAATTTATTTTTCCATTACCATCATCGATAAGTGATGAGCAAGCCGCTGCTTTAACTGCAGGACCGGGAACTGCACTTCTTCTTTCACACATTATTAATGATAGTGATGCAGATAATATTGTTGTAACGGGCGCTAATTCTGTGATCGGGTTATTTCTATTGCAACAATTAAAGCATTCCCAAAAACGAATTTTGCCAATCGTTTCACCTGTTAGTCAGTCTTATTTTAATAAATATCAAAAAAAAGCTAGCTATCAGGTTGATAATTTACCACAGCTAAACGGATCATCATTAATCTTTGATTTAGCTGGAAGTACAGAGCTACTGCTTGAATTGAGAAAACAATTGCCGACTTCTCCTATCACTTCTATTGTAATAACAAAGAATTCTGAAATTATGGATTTAACGTTTGTGCATGAGGAATTTGATGCGGATAATTATCGAAAATTTATTCAACAAGTAGCAGATGGGGAATTAATAGTCCCCTTAGATCGAAGTTTCACGTTTGACCATGTTAAGGAAGCTCAATATTACGCTAAAGAATCGCACAGTCGAGGGCGTGTTCTTATTACTTTAAATAAAGAGGAGACAATTTATGACTAATTTTAAAACATTATTTAAACTCAATAGTTTTTCGGAAGATCCTGATGCACGCGCTGTTGCTGCCGAGTTATTACAGGAACGCTATAACTGTGAAATTCATAGTGTCGAAATGGATCCAACAGTTCAATTTGCACATAACGGTAAGGGATGCACCATTGCATCATCTAAAATATCGTCGGGAGTTATTATCTTTCAGAATGTAACTATCGGTGCTAACCAAACCTATAACAAAGGAACCTCTAAGTGGGAAAATCTTGGTGGCCCTGTTATTGGTAGAAATGTGATTATTGCTGATGGAGCCAAAGTTGTTGGACCAGTAATAGTCGGTGATAATAGTATAATTGGGACTGGAGCTATTATTACAAAAGATGTACCAGCAAACAGTATTGCTTTTGGGGTGAATAAGATAAAGAAACGGGATGCTGATTATGATCCAATTTTTTATACTGATATGCCAGATCATGATGCTACAATTGCAGCTTGTAATGCGGTTATTGAACGTTATAATTCAGAAGTTTAATAAATGAATAACACGAGTTTATTTAAAAAGACGATGACTTCTTTATTTGTTCTAATGCAAACTTTTAAGCAATGCTATAATTACAGCATGTTAACAATGCTGTAGTGTATGAATATCAAAGAAGGCCTCTATGTTTAAAAAATTAAGTTTTACGGTTCTAATCTTAAGTATGTTAATAGTTATGACATCCTGTGGGTCAAAATCGAACAAGAAGGAAGTTGCCGACGAATCTAGTAATAGTACTTCCAAAAAGTTTATTAAGTTCAGCATTAAAAGTAAGCCTAAGAAAATTAAAGAGATTAAGAATCACTTTGCATTAGACGGATATAATACACAAGTGACTGAGTTCAATGATGGGTACCAAGTTGATATTACTGATACTAGTGTAGTTGCTCATTTTGTTAGCAATTTAAAAACTAATGATGAGGATCAGTATATAAGAAATACATTGCAGCCAGTAGTAACAAAAATAAGTAAGCAGTCAGAATCCAAAATTTATATGAGATCTGGTGGTTCGAATAATAATCTTCTATTCATTATTAATAAAGGATCTTTGAAATGGTCTTTATTCGATAAATCTATTCAAATACAAAATTCACTAAAAAATGATGGTGTTTCTAGTTCAGTTAAGCAATCTGGCAACGATACTTATAAGATAAAGATCAAATCGAGCTTGAAAAGCATTAATAAGTCTGAACAATTAAAACAAGCCGTTAAAAATGCGCATAGTATTGATGGCCAAGTCAGATTTAATATCTATAATGGCAAAAATGATTTGATTGATACAAACGTATAGTTGGGATACTAAATAGAGTAGTGATAAATGAATCTATCTACAAAAGAGTTGTGATCTATAAAGATTGCAACTCTTTTTATCGACATTATTTCTTTTTTCGTTCTCCAAATAAATTAACCCCGAAGTTCTTACCAGCTTTGGTATTTTCTGCTTCAAAACTGTCTATCAACTTGTCCAAAACTAGTGAAAGTTCCTCTTTTTCATCTTCAGTTAATACATCCATATGTTCAGTTTCGTTTAAGCTAAGACGTTGGCTAGCACGTTGACCTTTTTCGGTTAGCTCAATTTGCAGTATTCGCTTATCAGTTTCTGATTTGTGCCTGTAAATCATTTCTTTTTTATCTAGCTTTTGAATTATTTCAGAAGCCGATTGAGGTCGCATATTAAGTTCGTTTACTAAGTCTCTTTGAGTGATAGAAGGTTGTGATTTTAAGATTGAAAGAGCCTTTCCCTGCCCACTGTTTGGATCAATTAAAGATAATTTGCTGCTTTTTAATTGACGTAGTTGTTTTCTGATTTTTGCTAATTCATCTAGTTGTTGGATGAGATGTAGGTTTGAAGTATTTTTCATTATTTCTCCAATCGGTGGTTGCATTTTTTTAAAACATAATTTATTATGTGATAGTTATCAGGTACCTGATGATTATATCGTGAATTTAATACTTTTAGACAGGGGAATTTTAAAATGATTAAAAACAAACAATTGATTGCTCGTATATTACTTATTTTAGGTGGAGCAATATTCTTTATAGCAGAGTTTATCACAGCAGCTGCATGGTCTCATCCAGCATATAGTTACACGTATAATTTTATTAGCGATTTGGGAGTCCGAGGTCCTTCGACATTATTCGGTCAGTATATGATTTCGCCATTGAGTTGGGTAATGAATACCGGCTTTATTGTGTTTGGAATCGTACTTTTTGGTGGAATTTTGATATTGCCCTTAAATAGCGGCTACAGACGATGGATTGTCATTATTTTAGGATTGCTATTAGCGATTGGCGGAGTTTTAGTAGGCGTGTTCCATGGTTCCGGTGAAGCATTGGTTGATGGAACGGGTGCTTATCACAGTATGGGTGCTTTTATAGCATTTATCTCTGGAAATGTTTTGTTCTGGGTTCTTAGTTCTAAAAAAGTTGGATTAGATATTTCAGATAAAAGTCGATCCATTTTAAAATATCTAAGTATCACCGGACTTGTTTGCACAGTTCTATACGTTACAACGCTAGTTCTATCTACAGATGCTCATCCAATCATTATTATTGGATTGATTGAAAGAGGGGCGGTGTACCCAATGTTATTTAATGCAATTTATCTTGGTATGAGTCAAACAAAGTAAGCCTAATTGTCTGAAACAGAAAAGTGGGTAATCTATAGACTAATATTTATATACTGACAATAATTTGTTACACTATTTATAGTGATTCTAAAGTGTGAAACTTAATTTCAAAAGGAAGAAGCGACTAATCATGTTAACTGACGAACAAATTACCTGGGCAATTCACAAAATGGAAGATGAAATCGGTCCTGTTACACGTGGACTAGATTCAAGGACTCCATTTCAATATATGATATCAGTGATTTTGAGTGCGCAAGCAACTGACGTTTCAGTTAACAAAGTAACGCCAATTCTTTTTGAAAAGTATCCTGACCCTAAAGCTTTAATGAATGCGGATGTAGAAGAAGTTGAAGGTATAATTCGACAGGTGGGTCTTTTTCATAACAAAGCTCGCAACATTATTAAAACTGCACGAATTGTTCATGAGGAGTTAAATGATGTTATCCCAACTGATCGTAAAGGGATTATGGCATTGCCAGGAGCTGGTAGAAAAACTGCTAATTTGGTATTGAGTGACATTTTTGAACAACCAACATTTGCTGTAGATACCCACGTGTCTGCAATTTCCAAGCGACTTCACTTTGTGGATCAATCAGCTTCGACATTACAGATTGAAAAGAAGATTGTCAGTGTGATTAAACCGGAAGAATTATATCAAGCACATCATACAATGATTGAGTTTGGTCGGAAGTATTCTATGAAACTCACACCTGAAAATGAAGTGAGTGAACTAATTATTGCTTGTGACAAGTTAAATGAGGAAAATGAAGGTCTTAAAACAGCTAAGTAATTAGCTTGAAATAATAATCGTTAAATTGCGTGTACACGCGGTTTGACGATTTTTTTGTTTTAAATAGTACATTGAAATTGACACTTAAAATTCAGTATGATAGTTTTAAATAGTAATCATTACTATTTAGATTTAAGAAAGGATATCAAATGAAGTGATTACAATCTAATTTTGAGGAGAAAGAGATTGAGAATATTACATAGAATTTTAGCGTGGGGATTTTTTCTATCGATTGTATTTGCGCTAGTGGGATGCGCCAAAAGTAACAATACAGCCAAACAAAAGGGAATTCAGATTGCGACAACCACTGATTTTTATGGTGAAGTTGCTAAGGCCGTAGTTGGGGATAAGGGACAAGTAAAATCCATTATCAATAATCCTAATGTTGACCCGCATGATTATGAACCAACAACTAGTGTCGCTAAGCAGGTTGCTACCTCGGATATTATTGTTGCAAACGGTGTGGGATATGACGGCTGGATGGACAAACTTGCCCAATCTAAGAAGTCTAATTACATTCGTATTGGGAACGATTCATTGCATTTGAAAGATGGTGTTAATCCTCATTTGTGGTATCGAGCTGACACTATGAAAGTTTATGCTCAGGATTTAGCAACACGTTTGGGGAAGAGAAAGCTAAAGGATAAAGAGTATTTTCAGAAGAATGCCCAAAATTATATAAAGTCCTTGAAACCAATCGATGAAAAGCTTTCTAAAATAAAATCGTTAGCTACAAAAACTAAGAATAAGACGGTCTTTGTTAGTGAACCAGTTTTTGATTATGCTTTGAAATCAACTGGATTTAAAGTGGGTAATCCATCATTTGAAAATAGTATTGAAAAGGAAGTTGATCCATCACCAAAGGATATCCGACAAATGCAACAAAGCATTAACGGACATAAAATTGCTTTCTTTGTTTACAACAAACAAGTAGATAGTAAGATTGTCGATAACTTGGTTAATCTAGCCAATGATAATGATGTTCCAGTTTTACCAGTCACAGAAACTCTGCCAAAGGGTCAGACTTATATTAAGTGGATGGATCATCAATACGATAGGATGTTGAAGATTCTGCAGAAATAAATCTTGTGTTATAATTACAAATGAAAAAGAAGCCATGCTGTAACATGGCTTCCCAATAGAGCCGTTTAAGACGGTGACTGTTAACTAACTTTAAATAATCGCTAGCTCGTCACAGCTAAGGCGGTTATTTTTTTTGCTGATTTTTAATCAACTCAAGAATTAATCCCAATAGCAAAACCACAAACGTGGCAAATGCTAGCATTAACTCTAGAGCGTCCACAATGGACACTCGACCGATTCCTTTCCCAGAATGTTATACAAATAGTTTTTACACCATAAGCATCACCTCTTTCAAAGAACAGCCACCGCCTTAACTTCTCTATTAAATTAGTATACCAATATGTGTTACTGGAATACCACTGATAAAAAATCAGTGGATTCTAATACTATTTTTCTACTAAAGATGACCGTTCCTGCTCAAATTTCTGTCGTTTCTTCTGCAAAAATACCTGTTGCTGTTTTAGTCCTTCAATCTTTGCATTTGTTTCGACTTCAAGCTGATCAAGCAGCTCAATTCCGGCATCATAAGCTTCAACGGATTTGGCTTGTGTACCGAATAAATTTAAAATTTGTTCAGTTTCAGCAATGCTTGCTCCCAGGTGGCGTAAATGAATAAGTTTGTTTAGGTCATCGATATTTTCTTCAGAGTATATCCGACGGCCGTTTTTATCACGTTCAATATTTGTCAGTAAGCCGCGCTTTTCATAGTAACGGAGCGTATCATATGTGACATTAAACTTGGTTGCTACTTCTTTTATGGAATACATTTCAAAATATCTCCTTAAATTTAACAATTTCCTTGCGCTAGTCTAACACTAGCATGCTAGGATATCTATAAATTTAAAAAAGAAGGCAATCAAATGAGTGAAGAAATCGTAACATTGGTAACCGGTGGAAACCGTGGAATGGGGTTAGAAATTAGTCGAGAACTCCTACAAAAAGGTCAACGAGTAATTATTGGTTCTCGTAACCTGGAAAAGGGGCAGGATACAGTAAATGAGTTGGCTCAGGAAGGACTGAAAGCCGATCTAGTTCAACTAGATGTTACGGATCATAATTCAGTGGAATCAGCTGCTAAGTCAATCCAGGACAAATATGGTTATTTATCGGTTTTAATAAATAATGCTGGAGCAGTTTTTGATTTTCGTCAGGAACCATCCGTAGTTGAAATGGATCGTCTACACAAGGACTTTGAAATTAACTATTTCGGATTAATTGATGTGACGCAACAATTGATGCCACTATTACAACAAAGTAAGCAGGCAAAGATTATTAATATTTCTAGTATGATGGGTTCTAAGACAGAAGCGCTAAACCCTGAATCACAGGTCTATCAAGCAGTCGCAGTGGGCTATCAATCTGCTAAAGCGGCTGCAAATATGTACACGGTTCAATTAGCTAAAGAAATGCAAAAGAAGAACTTGAATATTACTGTTAATGCTGTTGACCCAGGTATGGTCGCAACCGAATTTGGTGGAGCTACTCCAGACCAAGCCAAAGCAATGGGCGCTAAACCAATTGAAGAAGGGGTCAGCCGTACGGTGGAACTCGCAACTGATGAAAATAATGATGTGACAGCTACATTTTCAAATGCTGACGGTCCTGTTGGTTGGTAACCAAATAAAAGAACTCATTTTAAATAATGAGTTCTTTTATTTGGATATAAAAATTACCAGCTTCTTAAATAATCGACTAATTGTTTACCCATATACGCAGGTTCTTCTACACATCCACCTTTGATCCATTCGATAGCGACATTTACCAATGCGCCAGCAACCATCTTTTTCCAATAAGGGAAGCTATTAGTTTGAGTGGGGTTAATCAACTGGTTATGAAAAAGATAATCCGTGACATCACTGAACTGTTGAAATAGTAGATATTCTTGGTTTGCTCCGATTAGAATTAACCATATCTGACGATCACGTTTTGTAATTTCAAAATATTTTGTGAAAAGCATGATGTTATTAGTATCCTGGCGAAGGGCGCTTCGAAGGTACTCAGTTCCTTTAATAGCTAATTCGCGAATGATAATTTCTTCTTTGGAATTAAAGTTTTTATAATAGTAGGTACGTGAGACACCGGCTTGTTGACATAAATCAGTTATAGAAATGGAATCTAAAGGCTGCTGTTTCAGCATTTTTAGTAGGATATTGAATACATCTTTTAATTTATTAAGTGAGCGTTGATTTTGAGCCACGTTTACATAACCTCTCATTTTGTTAACGAACTGTTTTCATTCATTGTAACTCAAGCTAAACTCAAAAACATTGAAATTTGGAGGTTAGCAAAATGAATTTAAAAGCAAAATTAACAGTTATGGCAATGGGGATTAGTATTTTTCTATGTATGTTAGATACTACTGTCATGAATATTGCATTACCAGCAATTCAAAGTGGGATGGGAGTTAGTTTAGAAACTTTATCCTGGGCCCTCAATATTTATACGATTACCTTCGCGGTTCTAACGATTCCGCTTGGAAGAATGGCCGATATTTATGGGCGTAATCGAATATATTTAACAGGACTAATTTTATTTGGAATTGGTTCGATTACTTCGGGGTTAGCTGATAGTGCATCAATTCTAATTGTTGGGCGAGGAATCCAAAGTGTTGGGGCAGCAGTTATTTTTCCAGCAAGTATGACGATTGGAATCTCGGCCGCTAACTTGGCGCAACGTTCAATGATTATTGCATCGTTAGGTATTACACAGGGATTAGCGTCTGCGCTTGGGCCAACAATTGGTGGCATTGTGACACAATTTTTAGGTTGGCGATGGGTCTTTTTAGTAAATGTACCGCTAGTACTTATTAATATTGTTCTTTGTTTATGGCTCCTGAAATTTAAAGGTGAGCAACGGGTTAACACTAAGATTGATTGGTTAGGCATGATTCTTTCTATGATTACGTTGTTTAGTTTAACGTTGGCACTTGTTAAAGGAACTGACTGGGGATGGCAAAGTCCTCTAATTCTTGGATTATTTGGTATTGCATTAGTCGGATTTATCGTATTCATTTTAGTCGAACAAAGAGTTAGTGCTCCGATGATTCGTTTAGACCTTTTCCGTGACCGCCAATTTGATGGTGCAGCGATTGGAATTTTGATTACCGGAGTTCTACTAGTAGCTGTGATGGTATTGATGCCAACCTTCTTTACGAAAGTACTCGGTAAGTCAGAACTAACAGCTGCATTTATGATTACACCGACGTCTGTAATGATTTTTATTCTAGCACCGATTGCTGGCAAGTTAATTGAAATTTTCAGTCCACGTGCGATTGTAGCAACTGGAATGAGTCTTATGGCATTGGGCTACGCTTTTTTTTGGATTGCAAATCCACATATTTATTGGCAAATTCTAGTCACACTGATTTTGATTGGTGCTGGTTTTGGAATGCTGGCTGGACCAATCATGGT
This sequence comes from Pediococcus argentinicus, assembly GCF_001437605.1. Classification (GTDB taxonomy): domain Bacteria; phylum Bacillota; class Bacilli; order Lactobacillales; family Lactobacillaceae; genus Pediococcus; species Pediococcus argentinicus. The sequence continues at coordinate 15,964 of NZ_JQCQ01000019.1, read as the reverse complement.
TTTGGGAGCATCTGATTTTACAAATGAAAAATTAACCGCCTCACAAAGCGTGTTAGGAGTTCTACGTCAAATTGGAAGTGTGTTGGCAGTAGCTATTTTTGTATCAGCTTTATCAAGTAACTTGGTCGCAGCAAAGAATCAATCAAAGTCGGATGCACATGAATTGATTTCAGCAATGAAAGTTGACGAAAGTACCAAAGCAAAAATTACATATTCAGTTAACGATCAGATTTCAAAGGGAGATTCAGCTAAACCAAAGGCTAATAAGCCTCTTAATAAAGAGCAAATCAAGCAGATTACTGACGCTAAGTACCAAGAAGTTATTCGAAAGTCTAAACCTAATCTACCCAAACAATCTAAAGCTGCTATTTATGGTGCAGTTCAAAAAGAAGTCATTAAAAAAGTTAATCAAACTGAATCAGAAGTGAAAAGTACTTCGGATAAGATTAAATCAGACGTACAAAACAATATTCAAAAAGCCTTTATTAGACCTTATCAACTGACTTTACCATTTGCAGTTTTGGCGATTGGAATTGCATTTTTGTTTAAGTCCAAAAAAAGGAAAGCATAAGACAACTTTGAAACTAAAGGACTTTCTATGCAGGCGAATCACGTGCTTTATTGCTATCTGTACTGTATTATGTACATGTATAGAAGGGAGTGTTTTCCGTGGATAGTTATAATCCAACTAATTTTAGAAAAGATATGTTTAAAATTATGCAAGAGATAGATAAACAGAAAGCGCCAGTTAAGCTTGTACCACGAGACCAGAAAAAAGGGTATGTGCTAATGGATGAAAATGACTACGATTCTATTATGGAAACCATATACCTTTACGATACAGGAACGTTAAATAAAGTAGAAGATCGACGTCGAGATGATAGTGGAACAACAAATGTAGATGATATTGATTGGGATAGCTTATGAGTTATTCAGTCAGAATTAAAAATTCAGCTAAAGAAGACCTTCGTAAGCTTAAACAGAGCAATCTACGTTCAAATTTTCAAGAAGTAGTGGATACTTTAAAGAGAGATCCATTTGAAAAATCACAATCAGTAGAACGACTAGTACCACCAACAAGTGGACTATATTCCAGAAGATTAAATTCACAACATAGAGTGGTGTATTCTGTTGATAAAGATAAACGTGAAGTGATTATTTATTAAACGTGGTCACATTATGAATGAATGTACCTTTTAAAGTACTGTGCTATAATTATAAATGAAAAAGAAGCCATGCTGTAACATGACTTCCCAATAGAGCCGTTAAAGACGGTGACTATACTATAACGATGATAACCGCTAGCTTGCCACAGCTAAGGCGGTTATTTTTTTGTTGATTTAAAAATCAACTCAAGAATTAATTCCAGCAATAAAACCACGAACGTGGCAAATGCTATCATCAATTCTAGAGCGTCCACAATGGACACTCGACTATTCCTTTCCTAGAATGCTTGCAAACAGTTTTTACACCATAAGCATCACCCTCTTTCGAAGAACAGCCACCGCCTCAACTTCTCTATTAGATTAGTATACCAATAGTAGTAGTGGAAATACCATTGACATAAAATAAGCAAAACAGAGTTTCACAAACAATCCAATAAAAATATATAATATGAACATATAGAAGTCTCGGAGGTTGCCACTATGAAAGAGGTTCCAATGCATGAAGCTTTACAATATTTATAGATGTAAAAAATCCATTTTCTATTTAAGATAGGAGTACATATATGGTATTTAACAAACAACGCGTAGAAGCATTAACCGATGCAATTTTGGCCATAATTATGACGATCATGATTTTGGAAGTTCATATTCCAATTGGAGATTCTTTTCATGCGCTAACAAAATCATTTATACCAATGATAGCTTTCACTATTAGTTTTTTCAGTTTAGTGAACTTGTGGATGGGACATCATGAAATATTTAAGCACGTTAAGGTAGTCAGCTACAGTGTTTTTTGGATTAATATGATTTTGCTGTTCTGGCTCTCTATGTTGCAGGTTGCAACTGCTTGGGTTGCTGAATATCCAAGAAGTGTTATACCTCAAGTGTTATTCTGTCTGGTTGGAATTGGATGGGCTTTCTTAATTTCCCTTTTATCATGGCAGACAAAGTTAGTTCCTGAAAGTACAATTCAGCCTAAATTCCCTTGGCATGATATCTGGCGGTTGAGTTATTTGTGGTTGATTGGTTTGGTATTATCATTGTTTTTACCATATGTTGCACTTTTACTTGGCATTATCACGGTTTTTAGAGCAGCGTTTAGACTTAATTTTGTTTGAGGTTTCAATGTCTTGGCAAGTTTATTTTTTTGCTAATTTTTAATCAACTCAAAAACTAATTTGACAAAATTTCCAACACTAGTGTACTCTAGCTGTGAAAACTAAATATGATTTCTTCGGGGCAGGGTGCAATTCCCGACCGACGGTAACAACGAAAGTTGAAGTCCGTGACCCGCTTCATAGCGGTTGACCCAGTGTGAGTCTGGGACCGACAGTAAAGTCTGGATGGGAGAAGAAAAAGTAGAACCTATACGTTTATGCATGCGTAGAGACTTTTTGTCTTTAACTCATCAGCTTCGTATGTGGTCTATTTGGATATTCAAATAACCTTACCCCGTAATGATTAATTCATTGCGGGGTATTTTTTTGGAGATGAATAGATTGAACGATGTTGATTATATGAAATTAGCGATACAAGCAGCACGCCATGGCCAGGGATGTACTTACACTAATCCAATGGTTGGAGCCGTAATTGTTAAAGATAATCAGATATTAGCAACAGGCTATCATAAACAATTTGGTGCGAACCATGCTGAAATTGACACTTTGAACAATTTGAAATCTATCGATCAAGCGCAAGGTGCAACTATGTACGTTACTTTGGAACCGTGCAGTCATTTTGGTGAAACACCACCGTGCTGTAGAAGAATTGTTGGAGTTGGAATTCACAAAGTTGTGATTGGTCAAAAAGATCCCAATCCGGTTGTACATGAAAATGGAATCCGATTCTTAAGGGAGCATCATGTTGAAGTTGTAATGACTTCTTTAAGTAAAGATGTTCGAAATATCAACCAGTTTTATAACTTTTATTTTGAAAATCAACGACCATTCATCACTTTAAAGTATGCCAGCACGTTAGATGGCAAGTTGAACCAAATAGAAAATCAAAGATCCATTATAACCGGTCATGAAGCACTGAAGGATGCTAATCAAATTCGCCAAAACTATCAGGCAATTCTGATTGGTGAACATACGTTAAAGATCGATAATCCGGCGCTTACAGTTAGAAATGATACAAATATTAAGTATCCACCTGTTCGAATTTTATTGGTGAATAATGCATCTTCTATCGTTGATTCTCAAATAGTAAATGACAAACAGGCACCAGTCTTGATTTTATGTCACGAAAACGACTGTGAGATTAAGAATAACAACGTAGAAGTTGTGGAAGGACGCTGGACTCCCGAAAGAATTACTTCGTTTTTAAATGAAAAAGGAATTCAGTCGATATTAGTCGAAGGTGGCAGTAGAGTCCAGTCTGATTTTATTCAAGCTGGATTAGTTGATCGGGTGATAAACTATATATCTCCCAAATTATGGGGTGGTCAATCTTTACCTGTAGCTTATTCGAAAATGGATAAGTTGGTTGAGTTGAATTTCAGAATAGAGGACGTTCAGCAGATCGAATCTGATTTAAAAATCACGGCTGATCGACAGGAGGTACCTCATGTTTAGTGGAATAGTTCAAGATGTTGGCAAAATAAAGAGTGTATCGAGAAATGTAAAAGGCATGCAAATTCAAATCCAAACCAACCAATTAAGAATGGAAGATTTAAAAGTTGGTGACAGTATTTGTGTAAATGGAGTGTGTTTAACGGTTATAAGTTTTACTGAAAATGAATTTATTGCGGATGTGATGCCAGAAACAGTTCAAAGAACTACTTTTAATCATTTTACTAAGGGACAACAAATCAATCTGGAACGTTCGCTTAGACCTATTGACGGAATTGATGGTCATTTTGTATTGGGACATATTAATGGGACCGGCATTCTAACAAAACGGATTCCAAATGGTAACTCGATCAAATTGTTCTTTAAGTATGATTCTAATCTTAAATATCAAATAGTTGAAAAAGGCTCAATTGCAGTTAATGGAATTAGTTTAACGGTTGTTCAAGTTATAGGAAATGTGTTTGAAGTGGATATAATCCCACATACCACACAGGAAACCACTTTAAATCAACTACGAATTGGTGGATCAGTGAACTTGGAGACGGATATTTTAGGAAAGTATTTAATGCAGAAAGTGGGTAATAAAAAATGAGTGAAGAGAGAGTTATAAAATCTTTAACTGCGTTGAAACGTGGTGGCCTAGTAATTGTCGCAGATGATAAATCACGAGAAGCGGAAGGAGATATGATTGGCATTGCGGAGTTAGTGAAGCCCGAAACAGTTAATCGAATGATTTCATCGGCTAAGGGGCTCTTATGTGTTCCAATGAGTCGAAATAATGCTGATAGATTAGGATTATCGCCAATTGTTAGTAGCAGTCATGACCGCTTTCAAACTGCATTTACACTATCTGTTGATTCGAATGAAACAAAAACTGGTATTTCGGCTTATGAACGTGCAAAAACAATTAAGAGCCTGGCCGATTCAACTAGTTTATCCAAAGACTTCTTTCATCCGGGACATGTTTTTCCATTAGTTGCCAAAGATGGTGGAGTAGTTGAACGACGTGGTCATACTGAAGCTGCCGTTGATTTAGCACGATTGGCTGGTTGTAATCCAGTAAGTTACATTTGTGAAATTGTTAAGAAAAATGGTCAAATGGCTCGAACTTCGGAATTAAAAGCAATGGCTGAAGGATTGGAGATTCCATTTCTAACTATTGAAGATATTGTCGAATATCGAATTAAACACGAAGATAATATAATTCGAGATGAGGCAGACGTCCATTTGCCAACAGTTTTCGGTAATTTTAAACTCCGAGGATTTTCTAGTATCCAGGATAGTCGTCCCATTTTATCTATCTCGAAGAATGTTAATGTAACTGAATCGATTCCATTAGTTCGATTGCATTCAGAGTGCTTAACGGGTGATGTGTTTGGTTCAAAGAGATGTGACTGTGGTGAGCAACTGCATAATACACTTAATAAAATTGAAAACGACGGTAACGGAATGGTGCTTTATTTGCCACAAGAGGGGCGTGGAATTGGGCTTCTAAATAAGCTAAAAGCTTATGAATTACAGGAACAAGGACTGGATACAGTTCAAGCTAATGAACAACTAGGATTCCAACCTGATGAGCGATCATATGATTTAGCAGCAGCCACTTTGTATCATATGGGCATCAATAAAATTAGATTGCTAACTAATAATCCAGACAAGGTCCAACAATTAGCAAAGTATGGAATTGAAGTCGCAGAAGTAGTCCCAATTCAAACGGAACCTACGTCTGAAGATCTAAAATATTTAAAAACTAAAAAGAAAAAGTTTCACCACCAATTGGATTTATAGGGGGAATCATTATGCAAGAGATTAAAGGATCTTTCAATGGAAATAATTTAAAAATTGGTATTGCCATTGCACGTTTTAATAGTACGGTTACCAGCAAGTTATTGGATGGAGCAGTCGATACGTTAGTTAGACATGGCGTTAATGAAGATGAGATTCAAACGGTTTGGGTTTCAGGTGCTTTCGAAATTCCAACGGTCGCCAAAATAATGGCAGAATCAGGGAAATATGACGGGCTTATTACTTTAGGAGCTGTTATTCGAGGAGAAACTTCGCATTATGATTTGGTTTGTAAGGCGGTCGCTGATGGCGTTGCTAAAATTGGGATAGAAACAGGAATTCCAACGCTATTCGGAGTGGTGACAACAGATACTGTTGATCAAGCAATGGATCGTGCCGGGCTGAAATCAGGTAATAAAGGTAGTGAATGTGCGATGGATGTAATTGAAATGATTAATTTGAAAAAGAGCTTAGTTTAAAAATCTATCTATTGAGTGAACTTCCAACAAAGTATACAATTTTAATAACGCATGGCGTTGCTGTCTTTGGACAGTTAACGCCATTTTTGTACGGAGGAAATATAAAATGTTAAACAAACAACGGGTTGAGGCTCTAACGGATGCAATTCTTGCGATTATTATGACAATCATGATTCTGGAGGTTCATATGCCAGAAGGGTATGAATGGTCGGACTTGAGTAAGGTATTTATTCCACTAGTGGCCTTTGTAATCAGCTTCTTTAGTCTAGTTAATTTATGGCTAGGACATCACGAAATCTTTAAACGAACGGGTGATATTACATACGGAGTCTTTTGGATTAATATGATCTTGCTGTTCTGGGTGTCTACATTGCCAGTAGCAACTGCTTGGGTGGCCGAATATCCCACACGACCATTACCACAAGCAGTTTTCTGTGTTATTGGAATTGGGTGGGCATGTTTGCTTTCACTTTTAAGTTGGCAGGTAGATTTATCAAAAAATGAAGATCATTCAAAATTTCCTTGGAATGAAATATGGCATCGTAATTATATATGGCTGATTGGCTTGGTATTATCACTATTTTTACCATATATCGCATTGATTTTAGGAATTATTACTGTTTTAAGAGTGGCGATTGTGGCGTCTTTACCACGACGTAATTAGCAGGCTTCTTTAAGGGCTTTCAATTAAAATAATAGTTGAAAGTTTTTTTATTATTTTAATTAATTGATTATTCATTTAAGAAAGAATATACTGTTCGTAATTTCAAAATATATACTAAAAAGAGGCTTACATAGTATGAAAAATGTTTTAATTTTAGGCGCAGCAGGTAGAACAATGAAAGTTTTAGAACAACAACTTTTATCTTCAAATAATATTCATTTAACTTTACTTTTACATCACAAAAATCAGATTAATTTACCAGTAATGTCAGTAGAATCAACAGTTATAACTGGGGATGTCATGGATTCAGAGATATTGAATCAGGCTATAAAGAATCAGGATGCAGTTGTAGTCGGTCTTGGTGGAAAGATGGTTGATTTTATTAATCAGATTTTTCCTGCTATGCATAAAAATCATGTAAGTCGATTAATTTATATTCTCGGCTTGGGTATTTATGATGAGGTTCATGGTAAATTTGGTGAATGGAGTAAAAGTGTAGACCCTAATGGAATTTCGGATTTTAAAGCAGCAGCTAAATTAATTGAGGACTCTGATTTGAATTACACAATTTTGCGTCCGGGATGGATGTCTGATCGAACCGAGATTAATTATGAAACAACGCAAAAAGGTGAACAGTTTCGAGGTACCGTGATTACACGTGCAAGTATCGCTGACTATATAGTTAAATTACTCAATGATTCTAATTTAGGAGAACGAGAATCAGTTGGCCTTGACGAACCAGGTACAGATGGTGATAGTCCATATCCGTTTATGTAGAAATCTAAAAAGCATGATATTCATTTTATGGTGAATATCATGCTTTTGTTTTATTTAGCTAGTGCTTTAGTCATTGCGTTCACTGTGTGCGTTACTTCACTATCTTTAATAGTTTGGTCAAAGAAAAGACGTCCTAATGCTAATCCGCCAGTCATTGTGATAATAATGCGGATGATTTCCGGATTTGGCCAATCAATCAACATGTGACGATCTTTGAGTTGATCTAATTCTTGGTTTAAATTAACAAAGATTTCTTTTGGAAGATTATCAAAGAAATCTGACCGAGTTTGATTATCATACGCTAATTCTGAAATTAAAATCTTGAGGACTTTTTCATTTGCATAGAGAAACTCAAGCCGATTTCTGATAAAGGCATCTACAAAGGCATGCAATGTTAGAAAGTCATCGGATGGTGACGACTGTACTAAGTCTTGCATGGTACTTGGAAAGATAGAGTAGATAACAGGTTCAATGATAGCGTCGAGTAGTCCACGCTTGTTTGTAAATTTATTAAAAATATTTCCTTCAGAAACACCAGCTTGTTTTGCAATTTCCTTCGTACTTGTATTGGCATAGCCCTTAGTCGCAAAGACATCGATTGCAGCCACTAAGATACTAACTTGCTTATCGGTAAAATCATCTAAAACATGAGCATCTTGAAATAGGCGTAATTCAGTATGATCCATAATTCGTTCCTCGTTGTATTTGTTTAGTATTAGTATACAACATTCCTTGCTGTAGTTTAAGTAAACACTTAATTAAATGCTAAATAAAATCACTAAGATACTAATTTGTTGTTGACATAGTCATGATCATCAGTATAATAAGTTTTGGAAGTTGTTTGAGTGAGTACTCAATCAAACGATTAAAACTAATCAGTCACTAGTTTTTCTAAGGCCAGTATTTCTGTGATGTAGAAATGGAAATTCGTTTAGAAAAGCTCTGCGAAGGAAGTTACTAGAAGGAGAGTTTTCATATGTTTAAAAATAAGTTTTTCGGGTTTGCCATTATTGCAGGCATTATCCTGACGTTTGTCTTAGCTTTAGCACAGATTCCAGTGAAACAAGCTAAATTACAAGAAGTACCATTAGCGATTGTTAATGAGGATCAAGGCCAGTTAGGCCAAAAAGTCGTTGATAAGGTTACTGAGCATGATAAAAGTAGCGATAAGAGAGCAGCTTTTAAATGGAGTAAGGTTAGTTCAACTACAACTCTTAAATCAGATATGAACCACCAACATTACTATGGTGCTATCGTCATTCCAAAAGATTTTTCAAAGAAGATTGGCACGCTAGCTACCAGCAATACAGCTCAACCGGCCCAAGTAAAGATCTATATTAACGAAGCCAAGAATAGTACCTTAGCAACTTCATTGAAATCAGGATTGACTGCTATGGTTGGCGGAATCGGCCAAGGAATCCAAGGACAAATTGTTGGACAATTGGCACAACACCACGTTTCGGTTTCTGCTTCAGCAGTTACACGTCTATCGAATCCAATTGTGGCCGATGTTGAAACCGTTCATTCAACCAAGGGTCTAACAGCTGCAAATACAGTTTTCTTCCAACCAATTTGGTTAGCAAGTTTAGTAGTAAGTTTGCTGTTGTTCTATGCTGGTAAAGAAATCAAGTTCACTAAGAGAACCACTCGTTTTGGATTTAAATTTATTCAAGTGGCTGTTGCTGCTGGACTAGCATTAATGATTGGATTTGCCACAACATGGTATTTAGGTGCAATTTTAAATTATCACTTTGATAACTTCGGTTTAGTCGGAATGTTTGTTTCATTAACGAGCTTTGCCTTCATCATGTTATTCTCAGGGGTAATTGCATGGCTAGAATTCCCTGGATTAATAGTATTTGTTCTACTACTATTCTTCTCAGCTCCGTTGCTAACAATGGCTCCAGAAATGTTACCAAACTTCTATCAGAATTGGGTGTTACCATGGTTACCAATGAAGCCACTCTTCGATGGACTCAAGAGCATTCTCTATTACGGAGCAGGCCTTTGGAATTCTTCAACTCAAACATTAGTTACTGTAATGATTATTGGCGGAGTGATTTTCTTTGCTGAATCATTATCATCACGTAATGTGAAATTAGAAACTGCTAAAAATTAGTTAAAAATAAAGTGGTCGACTACACAATGTCTATTTATAGTTACGGTAATCGAGCATTTAAAAATGCTACAACAGAGCTGAGCGCCATCGCTAAGGCAACCTTTAATATATTTAGTAAGCAAAAGTAATTTTCACTTGTTTTATCTTAAATGGGTTATAATAATGAAAAATCGTAACCTAATGAGGTGATTGCTATGATTGGAATTATAGTTGTCGTTGTCATCGGAATTCTCGCTACTGTGTTTAATAGCGATGCAGTAATGTATTTCTTGGCTGGAATATATAGGAATATTCGAGAATCTGGTGTCGGATTAGGAACTTGGATAAAGTCACTTTTCATAAAAATTAATCACAAATAGCATTCCAATGGGGTGCTATTTTTTATATGTTCAAGTTTAGATGTCCATGCTATATTTAAAAGTAACGTAAACACAGGGAGAAACTAATGAAAGAAAAATTGAAGTACGGTGTTGATGCACCATCAGTTCCAATTTTATACATCGGAGTTGGGCTGATAGTTTTAATTGTTGGAATATTAGCATTGGCTGGAGTAATTACACATTATAACGGTGCGGGCTGGACGTTAGCATACGGTATTTTTATGATTGCGGGTGGTTTGACGTTTATTCATACCAGCTTAAGAGGTAAGTTTGTAATTTGGAAGAATCTTCTATCTGGTTTTAAAATTAAGCGAAATTCCAAAGTGATTGATTTAGGTTGTGGACATGGAGCAGTCATGCTGGAAATGGCTAAACATCTTGATCAGAACGGAAAAATAACTGGTGTGGATCTTTGGCGTTCACAAGATCAATCTAATAATTCTGTAGATGCTACAAAGAAGAATTTAGTAGCTGCTAATTTAAGTGTTCCGACAGAATTAGTTACTGCAGATATGCGTGATTTACCTTTTAAAGCAAGTCAATTTGATTATGCTGTAACTAGTTTTGCTGTTCATAATATCAAGCCTCGTGCTGACCGTGAAAAGGCATTGGCAGAAGCATACCGGGTTCTTAAGAAGGACGGTAAACTATTGCTCGTTGATACGGGAAGTAAGCATAAAGAATATATTCAAAAATTACAGGAATTAGGGATGCACGATATTACCATGAATCAAGCTGGATTTAATGGTTGGTGGTCAGGCCCCTAGATGTCATCATATATTATTACTGCGACAAAATAAAAGAGTTACACCACATGTTTAGATATGTGATGTAGCTCTATTTTTATGCACCTTGCTCTAAAATAGCTGGCAAAACAACTTGATCAACTAGTTTTTTGATTTTGTTTCGATCCATCTTCTGGTTTTCAACAACGAAACGATATCGAATGAGTTGAAAAAGTGTTAACTGGGTATTTAATGGTGGCATAATTCTGATTTCATGGTGTTCAATGGCAAATTCTAGAATATGTTTCATAGCACTTAAACTGTTTTGGTTAGCATCATCTAGTATTTCTGACACTTTGTTGTGATGCTGACTTAGTTGATAAAACATAGCTTGCGAAAACTCCAATGGAATTTGAGTTAGATTATTTAAAAAGAATTCTCCCACAGATACTAAATTATCTCGTAAAGAACGTTTTGATAAATCTAAATCGCCCTCAGAAACACGATTGATCATGCCGTCATGAACAGAGTCTAGCATTAAATCAAAAGCTGTATCCCAATAATGATATAAGACAGAACGACTGGTGTGTGCTTGACGAGCTACACTGGCGAAAGTTACTGAAGCATAGCCATCAGTGATTAAAATATTTAGAGCGGCCTTTTTAATATCATTAACTAACTCATCACCACGGCGACGATGCTGATTGTTCATCGTAAATTTCCTCCTTAGAAACAGCTTTTTTAGTTTCGTATCTTAAAAGAATAAGATTCAGTGTGTATGTTATTGAACGATCTACATACACATTGTATCTTAAATTATGTACAAAAGGTTAACTTAAACAGGAGGAATTTTAAAAATGAAAATTATTATTGTTGGAGCATCTCATGGTGGCGTTGAAGCTGTTGATGCGTTAGTTGAAGGAAAAGAATACGATCAAATCGATTGGTTTGAAAAAAGTGATATTGCAACTACTAGTGGCTGGAATCCCAATAAGGCTGCTGAATATATTTCAGACTTAGAAAAACAAGGTGTTAAAATTCACGAACATGCTGAAGTCATAAGCTTAAATGCCGAAAATAAACAGATAGAAGTTCTTGAAGTAGATCAAAATAAACAATACAATTTTGATAAATTGATTTTAGGGCAAGGCTCTAATCCAGTTGAATTACCGATTCCTGGTAACGACTTGGCTGGGGTAGAGTACTTACGCCAACGTTCTGATACTAACAAATTACGTCAGTCTGCACAAAATGATGACGTTAAAAACGTTGTTGTGGTTGGTGCAGGTTACATCGGAATGATGGCAGTGGATTTATTTTCCAGTGTTGGAAAACATGTCACACTCGTTGATTTAATTAAACGACCTCTTGGTACCTATTTGGATACAGAAATGACTGATCGATTAGGTAAAGTAATGGATGAACGGCATGTTGAAGTTGCGTTAGGTCAACAAGTAAGTACATTTGAAGGAGATGGACATGTTGAAAGGGTAATAACTGACAAATCTAGTTTTGATGCTGATTTAGTAATCGTATCAGTTGGTACCCGTCCCAATACACAATGGTTGAATAATCAATTAGAATTAACACCCAATGGATCTTTAAAGGTCAACGAGTTCATGCAGACAAGTAATCCAGATATTTTTGCGATTGGAGATCTTGTGCCAGTCAGTTACACGCCAAGTAATTCAGAACTTAACATTGCGTTAGGATCCAATGCTCGTCGTACTGCACGTACAGCAGTTAGAAATCTATTTGAACAACACGCACCACTTATGGCGGTTCAAGGTTCTTCAGGGTTAGATATTCTCGGATACAATTTTGCTTCGGCTGGACTTAATACAACGTCAGCAGCTAAAATGAATATTCCGGTTAGCTCAGTTTACGTTGAACAAGCTGTCAGCATGCGCAGTGAAATGGTTAAACCGGATTTAACAGTTCAGTTCAAACTGTTCTATAATCCCAAAACTCTGGAAGTTGTTGGTGGTCAAATTATGTCACAAGATAATCAAACCGCGAATATCAATGCATTGTCGATTGCGATTTACAAACACGTAACAATTATGGAATTAGCTGAAATGGATTTCTTCTTCCAACCAGATTTAACTAATGTTTGGAATGTGATGAATGTTGCAGGACGCAAAGCAATGAAGCAAGAAAATATTAAATGAGCAGAGTGGAAAATATGACAATTTAATTCTGAATACAGCATAGAAGTTATTCTTGTTTTCCCGATTTAAGACTATTAACCTTTAGAAATTAAAAATCCTGAAATGAAAATCATATTTTATTTCAGGATTTTTTCTGGTTATTTAAGAACGTTCCGGTAGCTGTTGATCGTGTTTTCGATGGGAAAATTTTGAATAACCATGCTTTGAGAGTTGGGTACACAGCACCGTCTACAGCGCCATATTTATACCATGAATAATAAGCATTGCTGAGTAGGATAAAGATAAAGTTCTTACTTAGGTAGTTTGTCATATTATTTCCTCGTTAAACGTGTTTAGTGGAACCGGACTGATATCGTTCAATTTTATGATCTAATGCACGAATCTGTTCTTGCTTAGCTTCGATTTGTTGATATACTTTGGCTTTTTGCGTATTTAAAATTTCAATCCGTTGAGGGATGGTTTTCTCTCCTTGGTCTAATAATGCTTTGTAATCTTTAATATCGTTAATGCTCATACCAGTTTCGCGCAGATACACAATAAATTTTGCCCAGGCACGGGTATCGTCGTCATAGTAGCGATTGTTGTTATTATCACGTCCAGTTGCGCTTAAGATGCCTTTTGATTCATAAAACCGAATTGTTCCGACGGCTAATCCAGTTAGTTTAGATAGTTCTCCAATTGTGAACAAAATCTTACCACCTTTAAATTAAATGTTGACCTATAGTTACTGTAGGGTAATACAATTACTTTATCATATTAAAAGAGGGTAAAACAGATGAGCGAAATAATTACTTTAATCACAGGCGCAAATAAAGGGATGGGATTTGAACTGTCCTTAGAGTTGGGCCAAGCAGGTCAGCATATTTTAGTTGGTGCTCGGAATGAGGAAGCCGGTTTAGAGGCTGTTGATAAATTGCGAGCTAAAAACATTAAAGCCGATTTAGTTTTGATTGATGTGGCAAATACTGTGAGTGTGGCTACTGCGCAACAACATATCAAAGAACGATTTGGCTATTTAAATATCCTAATTAACAATGCTGGAATTGCTTTGGATAACTATGCAAAGCCATCTAAAATTAGTTTGGATGCTGTCAGAGGTGATTTTGAAGTGAACTTCTTTGGAACAATGTCAGTGACACAGACCATGCTGCCCCTGTTGCATAATGCCGATTTTGGAAAAGTGATTAACATATCAAGCGGTGTTGGTTCATTAACGTTAGCCTCTGATCCAACGACTAGTGTTTATCAACATAGCGCAGTCGGATATCAAGCTAGTAAAACGGCCCTCAACATGTTTACTGTTGACTTAGCAAATGAACTAAAAGATACGAATGTGACTGTTAATGCCGTTAATCCGGGTTGGGTTAACACACCTTCCCCAGTTGGCGGTGGAAACTTAACCGTACAACAAGGAGTCGCTAGAACTGTAGAAATAGCAACGAATCCAACCAATGATTTGAACGGTACTTTTTCAGATATTAATGGAATATTGCCTTGGTAAAAGCTATGGATTAACTCGTCATTTTAAATGTAAAATGACGATTTTTGTTTACAAAAAAATCATGATTTTACTTCGAAAAGTGCAATGTTTTAAGCTAACATTTATGTGTAGATATTAATGACGGAATGATTCAAGTTTACATAGGGGATAAATCAGATGAATGAAGGCAAACTAGAACAGAAAAGTGCTCATAAATTATATGTTAAGGGTTTTAAATATATTGATATTACATTGAAGAATGCTTTTCGTAAGTATTATATTTCTTACGAACAATACATTATCCTGAATTTGATTGATACGGAGCATCTTAATACTACGGATATATCTGAGCGATTGTTTGAAACTAAATCTGCTGTTTCTAGGCAGTTGACCAGTTTAAGCCGAAGTGGGCTGATTGAGTTTGAAGATGTACCTGGAGACCGCCGTTTTACCGATATTAAAGTGACAGAACAAGGTTACGATGCTCTGAAAAAAGCCCGCAAAAAAGAAATTGCGATGCACAAGTACATGAAAAAAACAGTAGGGGTAGACAATCTACAACAGTATTTTGAGGAAACAATGTTAATTGCACAGAAACTTGCTGACTTTAATGATGAGTACAAGAAAAAAGAGCGTGAAAGTCACTCTTAGTTGATATCAAATAGTTTTCCCAAATTACGTAATGAGTTTTTAACTTCGGTTAAGTCTGGTAACTTCTTTTTCTCAATAGTGTGATTTAAAATAGTCATTACAACAGCTACGTTTAGTTCGAGTTCGAACGGCGTGGCTGTTTTTGTTTCAGGATAAAGTTTAAAAATGGCAGTGATTCTTTTTTGAATTTCAGAATTGAGAGATAAATTATTATCTAATGTTATTGTTTGAAGGGCACGGACCTCATCATTTCGATTGATATATAATTCTGTAATCGTGGGAATTAAGATTGCACTGGATTCGGCAATGTTAAGCTGATTGTCAGCAGTAACAGCTCGATTTTGTAATAGTTTGTCCATATCCGCCATAAATTCTTTAATCATCGATTCTGCTAATGAATATTTATCAGTGAAATGAGCGTAAAACGTTTGTCGATTGATTTGAGCCGTTTCAGAAAGTGTGCGGATAGAAATTTGATTGAATCCTTGACCCAAAACTAGTTGAACAAATGTCTGGCGAATTAATTGATCTGTTTTTCGAAATCTCTTATCCATAAAATATCCCCTTCGATAAAATACATTTTATACTTATCTGATTTGTAAGTATACACGTGTATTAAAAGTGATTATTTTTTAAATGCGCCAGATTGATTACAATATATTTAACAAAAATGAAGTTAGATAAGAGGAAATAAAAATGACTAAATATGTAATCTTTGGAATTGAAGTAGTGGCATTTATCTTATGGTTAATTTTCGGACCACATCACTTACTATGGATTATGATTCTCGGATTTGTTGGGATTATTGCGGTGTCACAGTTGTTTCATTATTTGTTGAATGCAAGATAAAAGCGGACCACCAGTTTTAACTGGCAGTCCGCTTTTGCTTTATATAGATTAAATTATTCAATATTAATCTGATGGTTTCCAGATTCTTCTGACTTAGGAAGTACAATTGTCAAAACTCCGTTATGATCTGAACCCATAATATTGGACT
>NZ_JQCQ01000018.1 GCF_001437605.1 Pediococcus argentinicus | reverse complement strand
CTGTCAACCACAAAGGGATTATCGCACCTAGACAAACCCAGGTTCTGCTTTTACTTTTTTTATGTATTGGAGACCAATCCAACGCTTACGCGCAAGGCCTCATCAATTTTATTCATATGTGCTTCACTTAGATGACCAATTTGGTCATGCAGACGTTGCTTATCAATTGTGCGAATCTGTTCTAAAAGTACCACTGAGTTTTTTTCAATACCGGCCTCACCCGCCCGAACTGCCACGTGTGTGGGCATCTTAGGCTTAGAGATTCGTGAGGTTACGGCAGCAATAATAATCGTTGGACTATAGCGATTGCCAATATTGTTTTGAATCACCAATACCGGACGCATACCGCCTTGTTCAGAGCCTACAACTGGTGACAAGTCTGCGTAGAAAAGATCGCCACGTTTAATGCTAGCTTCTTCCACGATGTCACCTCAAAATTTAGTTTAAAGTCTTTCAAAAAAATGTTTGTCACACTCAGCATCACACGACTCAAAGTCATGTATAATCTGAGAGTTAAGATTAGCCATTTCAGTATAACCGGCTATTAATTCGTCGAGATGTTCAGTCTGATGATGTTCAAAGAATGAACGAATCATATCTTCATTTACTTCTTCGGGACGAATACCAAAGAACTCACAATAAGTTTTCTTTTGTACTGGAAACTGATCTGAAACTTCACGATAACTGCCTTCAGCTCTCATCATGGTAATCTCCTCCACGTTTTCAAAATCCTAATAACATTCTAGCATGAATATCATGAAATAACTATTGTTCATTCTCGTAAATTCGTGGTAATCGATCAGTAAAGCCACATGTAATTTCATAGTTAATTGTTGCTGCATAGTCAGCAATATTGGTCATACTAATTGATTCAGATCCAGATTGACCGGCTAAAACAACTTTGGTGCCAACTGGCATTTCTTTTGGTAGTCTAACCATCATTTGATCCATACAAATTCGGCCAACAATTTCACATTTTTGACCATCAATCAAAACATAGAACCCTTGTAAACGTCTTTCGTAACCGTCAGCATAGCCAATCGGAATAGTACCAATCCACTCATCTTCTTTAGCAGTGTATGTTGCACCATAACTGACTGAACGTCCTGCTTTAATCTTCTTAACAAAGACTAGCTTGGATTCTAGTCGCATTGCTGGTTTAAGTTCATAGGGACTTTCAATTGCTCGACCAGAAGGATTCATTCCGTAAATACCAACACCAAATCGAATCATATTTCCATTACATGCTGCATGCCATAGACTAGTTGCAGTATTAGAAACATGGACATACTTAGGTTTCTCAGATAAGGCGTTTAGGAATTCTTTAAAACGACTGGTTTGTAAATTAAAGTAATCGGTATTCTTTTCGTCTGCCGTTGCAAAATGTGTAAACATACCTTCAAAATCGAGCTTTTCAGAATGCTCGCGCATGAAATCAGCTGCTTTAGCAAACTCTTCAGAGTTTTGGAAACCAATCCGTCCCATTCCAGTATCAATAGCTAGATGAACTTTTAAGGGATTACTGAAAGTAACGCTTTGTTGGCTGACCTGATTCAACCACTCTTGATCACCAACTGTTAATGAAACATCGTTATCAGCAGCTAACTTGGCACTATCTGGATCAGTGATGCCCAAGACGAGAATTGGTTCTGTAAAGCCAGCTTCTCTTAAATCTAGTGCTTCATCTAAAATTGCAACACAGAATCCTGTTGCACCAGCTTCTTTTGTGAATTGAGCTATCTTTCGAATACCATGACCATATCCATTAGCTTTAATAACAGCAAATAGCTCACTCTTTTGATCTAATCGCTGAACTTCCTCTGAAACATTATGTCTAATTGCACTTGCATCAATAATTAATCTACTTGGACGATTGACTCCGACTACCATTATTACTGCTCCCCCTCTAAAATAACTTCTGTCATAACTAGCGTGTCAGTATGTGAAATTGATATGTGCGCACTACCACGATATGGATGTTTAATAACCACAGGTTTTCCTGCATCATCATCTAAAATCTCGATATCTTGAAATCCAACATCTTTACCAATACCAGTGCCATAGGCTTTACTATAAGATTCTTTGGCAGAAAAACGGCCTGCCAAAAACTCATTTGCACGTTTATCTTGATAGCTTTTCCAGACACTGAGTTCATTGTCAGTTAAAACCTTTTCGGCCAACTGTAACCTACTCTGAATATCAGTAACTCGTTTAATTTCTGTTATATCAACACCAATACCGTAAATCATAGAATCCCCCCACGTTGTTAACATGTTTATTGTACCAAAAAAGAGAAACGTTCCAAAACATTGTTGTTGTTTTGGTCGTTTCTCTTTATAGTTGTTTTAGTGTTCTTTGATAACAAAGTTACGTTTTGAACTGCTACGGTTACCTGATTGTGGTTTACCAGAGCGATTACCGTTTCCACCACGGTTACGGTCATTACGATCACGATTGCCACGGTTATATCCGCCACGATCCTTATCTTTATCACCGCGCCACTTGCTGTGACCACCACGTCCGCCATTACCATTACGACGTCCGTTACCATTACCGCCTCTGTGTCCACCGTTTCCACGGTATCCACCTTTACCACCTTTTTTACGAGGTAATGGGCGTTCTGGAGTAATCTTAACCTTAGTTTCACTAGCGTCAGATTTTGTTTCTTCACTCAACAATGCAGCAACTAATGTTTTAGCATCATATTGTTCTAACAAACGATCAGCTTGATCAGAGAAAGTTTCAACCTTAGTTTTCTTAACTAATGCTTGAACTTTTTCTTCAGCTTCTGCAGCACGACCAGCAAAAGCTTCTTCTTCTGTTGGTGGCTTCAAAGGAAGCATCCGCTTCTTTGTAAGTTGTTCAACATCACGTAAGTAGTCCATTTCCCAGTTAGTAACAAATGTTACTGACACACCTTTAGCTCCGGCACGACCGGTACGTCCAATACGATGAACATAGCTTTCAGGATCTTGAGGAATATCGTAGTTATAAACGTGAGTAACACCTGAAATATCCAATCCACGGGCAGCAACATCAGTTGCAACAAGGATGTCTAATTCGCCATCACGGAATTGTTTCAAAATACTCATACGACGTTGTTGCGTTAAATCACCATGGATACCAGCAGCATTATAACCGCGAAGTGTAAGTCCCTTAGCGACTTCATCAACACGACGTTTTGTACGTCCAAATACTAATGAAAGTTCTGGATTTTGAACATCGATAATACGAGTTAAAACATCAAATTTTTCAAATTCTTTTGAACGAATGTAATATTGTTCCACTGAATCAGCAGTAAGTTCCTTTGACTTAACTGTAATCTGATGTGGATCGGTCATAAACTTAACTCCAACTTTTTTGATTGGTGCTGGCATAGTTGCTGAGAAAAGTAATGTCTGACGGTCACTTGGTGTTTGTTCGATGATCTTTTCGATATCAGGTAAGAATCCCATATCTAACATATCATCAGCTTCATCAAGAACCAATGTCTTAACATGGTCTAAACGAATTGTTTTACGACCAATATGATCGAGCAAACGACCAGGTGTACCAACCACGATTTGTGGGTGACTCTTTAAACTGTTGATTTGGCGACGAATATCTGCTCCACCATATACAACTTGAACTTTAGCTTTTTTGTATTTTCCTAAACGGAAAATTTCTGATTGTGTTTGAGCAGCCAACTCACGAGTTGGCGACACAATAATTGCTTGGATATTAGGATTGTTAACGTCAATATTTTGTAAAATTGGAAGACCAAACGCTGCAGTTTTACCTGTACCTGTTTGTGCCTGACCAATGATATCTTTCCCAGCTAATGTGCTTGGGATTGTTTCTGATTGAATTGGCGTTGCTTCTTCATATCCACTATCTTTGACAGCCTTTAGGATGTCTTCATCTAACCCTAATTCGGTAAACTTCAAATAAAATTCCTCCTGTGAAATCCACGGTATAAGTATAAAGAAAATCCGTTCTTCTGGGACACTGTCCCACTTATACCATTTGCTAAACATAACTTATCTATCATACACCGAGACCCCACGATAAGCAACTTCAGTAGTGTTGTAAAAAACACCAGAAACCGTCTTCATTGTCGGGTCTCTGGTGTTTAAAAACTTTTGATTTTAATTTTTTGTAAGCTCGTTTACAACTGTTTCCAAATGAATTCCATGACTTGCTTTTAATAAAACAATATCATCAGCTGTGATTAAATTTTCTAGGTCACTGCTAAGATGATTTAATTCACTTGCTTGATAGTAATGTAGATGACTTTCATCATACTTACCATCTAAAGCCTTGTATAAATTATTCATTTCTTGACCAACTAGGAATACTTCTTCAATCTCATTTGGATCAAGACTATCCTTTAATCCTTCATGCATGGACTGGGCTTGTTCACCTAGTTCAAGCATGTCACCAAGAACAGCAATTCTGCGTCCTTTAGTTTCGGTCTTGGCTAATGAGGCCAACACTAACTTCACAGCGGTTGGATTTGAATTATACACATCACTCAAGATTCGTTCGCCTTTGCGACCATCAAGCCACTCTGTACGATTCTTAGTTAAGTCAAAGTGTTTCAAAGCCTTAACCGCATCATCTAATTTAATGTGATAATTTTGTGAAACTGCAATAGCTGCTAATGCATTAGTAACGTTATATTGACCAATCATTGGGATTTCAAAACGTTTATCAGCATCTAAGTTAATCGAAAATGAAGTTTCGACATCATTACCTTCGATGTTGGAAGCATACAATTGATTGCTACTTTGCATGCCAAAAGTGAATTGATCAGCTTCCACTTCTTTTGCACGTTCAGTTAACAACGGTTCATCCCCGTTATAAATGAAAACTCCATCTTCCTTAAGTCCATGAGTAATTTCCATCTTGGCATCCGCAATTCGATCACGTGTTTTAAAGAACTCAATATGAGCCTCACCAATCATCGTAATAACTGCCGTATCAGGTTGAACTATTTTGCTTAAGAAATCCAATTGTCCGGGGCGATCCATACCTAATTCAACTACCAAAATTTCAGTATTGGAGTTCATTCCCAGGATTGTCATTGGAACACCAATCTCGTTATTAAAATTAGCTTCTGTCTTAACAACGTTAAACTGCGAAGCTAAAATTGCAGCGGTCATATCTTTTGTAGTTGTCTTACCGTTACTACCGGTAATTGCAACTACCTTAGGGTTAATTTTGTCTAAATAATAGTGTGCTAACGTTTGCAAAGCTTGTAATGGATCATCAACAACTAGTGCTGGGATACCATCAGGTAATTCCGCTTGGTCTTTGGACCAAAGTGTTGCCACAGCACCAGCGTCAACAGCATTTTTAATAAAAGTGTGTCCATCTCGCTCGCCCTTCAAAGGAACGAAAAGAGATCCCGGCAACAACTTTCGACTGTCAAAATGAACATTATTAACTTCGATATCATTCCAAGCATCTGGAACATCTTGAATCTCCAATGCTCTAGCAATCTCACTGAGTTGCATCTTCATCTTTCTAACCTCTCTTACGTAAACATAGTCATAATTATATCACAGGTCATTTTATTGCCTAAAATTAAAAATAATTCAGCTCGTAATGAGTCGAATTATTTTGATTGGTCTTAATATAAAGAATCATTATCAAAAGCATGTGGATCAGTCACTACAAAATGCCAGTGACCACTCTTTAAATGATATTTCAAAACCGCTACTTGTTGGGCTTTATTGTATAAGGATTCTCGACTCCGCAGTGTTGGTGCCAAGTTGCTGTCACTAACCATTAAAATCGGAACTCGATACTGATGATCCTGTTCAAAGGACTGATCAAAAGCGAAAATTAATCCTTCTCCCAAAATTGGGATCAACTGGCGAACCATAGTCTGTGGCACTTCAGCAAATTTCACGGTTCTTCTAAACATTCCACGACGTTCGTTGAAAGACTGATCTGCGTGACGAACTAATGCATGATTTAAAACCGCATAGAAGTTTTTCAAACGTCGGTAATAAGTCTTAACTTGATCATCACCAACTGTTAAATAAACAAAATCATTCTGAAGTTTATAGGAAAATGGCGTATTCAAATGGCTATTCATATGTCCCATATACAGTAACTCAGCAATATCATTGGCTGTTAAGTCACCAAGAGCTTCCCGTTGTGAAAAATCAATCCATTTGGCTGTTCCGCCGTTTGGACTATTTAAGAAATCACCAATCTCTTTTGCGCCATTAATTTCATTCAAGAGCGTATGTGGGTCAATTTGACGATTATCATCAGTCGTATTATTTAATAATAAAATATTCGTTGGAATCTGAAAAACACCCTGCAAAAAATCGCTTGATGTAATTCCCCTTGAATATATTAAATTAACTAATGATTCTAAATGAACATAAATGTAATCGTCGCGCATTTTCCTATGAGCTCTCTTTCAATAACTATTTACAATTTACATTTTTTCTAATCGAGCAATTCGATCTTCAATTGGTGGATGGGTATCAAATAAATGAGCCATCGACCGCTTATGTTTGAATGGATCTGATATATATAAGGCCGCACTACTAGGATCAGCCTCTTTCATTGGTGCACTATCTGAAATCTTCTGGAGAGCGCTAATTAATCCCTGCGGATTACGTGTTAATTCAACACTAGATGCATCAGCTAAATACTCACGATTACGTGATAGAGCCATTTGTGCAATTGATGCCGCAATTGGTCCTAAGATAACTAATACAATCGAAATAATCATCATAATCACACCAAGGTTACCCTCGTTATCATTATTACTTCGACGTCTACCTCCACCCCACCAAAATGAGCGCATTCCAATATTAACTAACATCGCAATCGCTGATGATAGCGCAAGTGCAATCGTCGATAGACGAATATCGTAGTTACGAACGTGAGAAATTTCATGGCCAATAACACCTTCCATTTCTTCACGATTTAATCGTTGTAAGATTCCGGTAGTAACAGCTACGGCCGCTTTATTAGGATTGTTTCCAGTGGCAAAGGCATTGGGACTTGGATCATCGATGATATAGACTTTAGGCATTGGAACTTTACCAACTAAAGCCATATCTTCAACAATATGCCATAGCTCTGGGTTATCTTGCTCAGAAATTTCCTGTGCATGGTTCATTCCCATAACTACTTGAGTCGATTGGGCAATCATAATTGCCATATAAATAGCAGTAACAATGGCAGCCATAACTACACCTGCACTGTAACTTCCATAAAAGACATAACCAATTGCTGCACCAATAAAAAGGACTAGAATTGCAAAGCCAATCATGACATATACTGTTCGTCTTTTATTTCTAGCAATCTGTTGATATAGCATTTATTTATCCTCGTTATTTGTCAAAAGAAACTGTTGGAGCTTTTGTTTCTTCTTCTGGAACTTGTAAGTAATCAACTGGTTTGAATCCGGTTGAACCAGCCACTAAGTTACTTGGGAATGTTTGTAGCTTAATATTGTAGCTAGCGACACTTGAGTTATAAAGTTGACGTGAATAAGCAATCTTATTTTCTGTGTTAGTTAACTCTTCCATTAATTTAGAAAATTCTTGATTAGCTTTTAAATCTGGATAACTTTCTGAAAGCGCAAAAACTGTCTTCAATTGATCACTCAATTGATTTGAAAGTTGCATAGTCTCATTACGTTCAGCTTGTGATGCCTGTGGATTATCACGAGCAACTAACTGATTTCTTAGTTCAACTACTTTAGCAAAAGTATCTTGTTCATGTGATGCATAACCTTTAACTGTTGAAACCAAGTTAGGAACTAAATCATTTCTACGTTTCAACTGAACGTTAATCTGACTCCATGATTCTTGCGTATAAGTACGTGCTTTAACTAAGTTATTGTAAAGAACAATCGCAATAACCACTAAAATAACGACGATGATTCCAATAATTAAACCAACTGACATGTTATTTCCCCCATTTATGTTTGAATTAACCTAATCTTACCAGACCATTACTGATAATAGTACTAGTTTACGTAAAAATTATAGTCCACTTTTACTGCTGATTAAACTTTTGTGCAAACATTTTTTGTGCATCGCTAGGTGCATCTTTTTGATCATAAGTTTTCACATATTTAGCACGTACCATTAAACGCCTGGCACCCGTTGCATCACATGTAACCATCGTTAGAATA
Organism: Pediococcus argentinicus; assembly: GCF_001437605.1. Lineage (GTDB taxonomy): Bacteria > Bacillota > Bacilli > Lactobacillales > Lactobacillaceae > Pediococcus > Pediococcus argentinicus. Next base: position 26,930 of record NZ_JQCQ01000018.1, on the reverse strand, counting down.
CGTTTATGTGGAATATCATCAATCACTTGTACATCTGTCGCATCGATAAATTTACGTACGTTAACTTGATATTCATAGACCTTGCTTAAATCTGTTAAATAAACTTTCTGTCCTACTCGTGCTTTCCAATAAAGTGGGCTGAAGAGTGCTTGATTACTTACCATATGATGACCTGCAATTGCAAAGTTACGTTGGCCCATTTCTTGATCTGGTTTCAAAGTACCAGCAGCCAAAGCCAACGTTTCGTTAGCTACCCCATTAGCAACTGGCAAATGCATTTTAACGTCTGGATATGCAATTTCTCCAATCACTTGGATATCACTAGACTTTGCACGGGCGCGAGCAACTGTTGACCAGTCCAAGGATTTTACAGCAGAAAAATCATATGAAGCTTTCTTTTTCTTATTCTTAATGACGGTCTCTTGCGTCACTTTAGGATTATAGGAAGCGACCATCCAATCTTTGATTTGGCGATTAAAAATCAATGCCAAACTAATTAGTATCAATAATCCTATTCCAACTCGTGATAACCACTTTTTAACGGTTTTATTCATCTAGAAACGCATCCTTTTTATAACGATTTTATTTGTGCTATGCTATAGAGTAATCTTTAGTTTTAGGAAGAAGGCTCGTCATGTTTAATCATGTCAAAAATAGACTCTTTCGGAAACGAGCTCCGTGGGAACAAAATCTGTTTGTACTTTGGTTTGGAACCTTCATTGCCGGAACGGCTTTCAGTGAGATTATGCCGTTTCTATCCCTTTATGTCAACACATTAGGCAACTTCACCAAGCCCCAATTAGCGCTCTATAGTGGAATCACATTTTCCGCCACGTATTTGATCACAGCAATCGCTTCACCTATGTGGGGCCGACTAGCCGATCGACGTGGACGTAAGATTATGATTCTTAGAGCGTCACTTGGAATGGCAATTGTGTTGGGTGCCATGGGATTTGTACAAAATGTTTGGCAATTAATTGCACTACGACTTCTACAAGGAGTTTTCTCTGGCTACATTAGTAACGCTAATGCACTGATAGCAACCGAGACCCCCAAGGAACATAGTGGTCAAGCACTTGGATTTCTATCAACCGGTTACGTTTCTGGAAACTTAATTGGTCCCCTACTCGGTGGGATCATGGCTTCAATCTTTTCATATCGCATCACATTTTTAATTACTGGTGTACTATTGTTAATCGTTTTTGCATTAAGTTGGATCTTCGTTCACGAACACTTCCAACCAGTTGCAACAGCTAAAGCTATTTCAACTAAACAAGTGATTGCTAAGCTTGATAATCCTAAAATGGTGGTTGGAATGTTTGTGACAACGATGATTATCCAGGCTTCAAATAACTCGATTGCTCCGATTATTAGTTTGTATGTTCGAGAGCTAATGCACGGTGGTGCGGGAGTTACGATTGCTGCTGGGATTGTTGCTTCAATTCCTGGTATTGCCAATCTTTTCTCGGCACCACGTTTAGGTGAGTTGGGAGATCGCATTGGAACTGAGAAAATTTTATCGATTGCATTTATCTTCGCAATCTTTATGTACATTCCAATGGCTTTTGTACCATCGGTATTTCTACTTGCAGTATTTAGATTCTTTGTCGGAATTTCAGATGGTGCCATGTTACCAGCGGTCCAAAGTATTTTGGCCAAACGCTCACCAGCGGAAGTTACCGGACGAGTATTTAGTTGGAATCAGTCATTCCAAGCTATCGGTAGTATGGTTGGCCCATTGATTGGATCGATTGTATCCGGAATCTTCGACTACAATATGGTTTTTATCGCTACTTCAGTATTAGTTCTAATCAACTTCCTATACTTCCAGTGGCTTCGTAAGAGTTCTAATAAAACACAGAACGCCTAGAACATTTCGTTCTAAGCGTTTTTGTGTGTAAAAAACTGTGATACTTTATGCTATGCTCAAAATCAAACCGTCTTAATTTCCACTCTGCGTTTTTTGGTACAAAAAAACCAGAACAATAAGTTCTGGTTTGAAAATATTAGTCTTTGAGACCGTACTTTTTGTTGAATCGAGCAACAGTACCATCGGCTTGTTGGAACTTCTGACGTCCTGTGTAGAAAGGATGTGAATCAGATGTAATTTCAACACGGATCAATGGGTATTCGTTACCGTCTTCCCATGTAACTGTTTCTGCAGAGTTCACTGTTGAACCTGACAAAAACTTGAAACCAGTTGATGAATCTTGAAATACAACTGGATGATATTCTGGATGAATTCCTTGTTTCATAATTAATCGCTCCTTTGCCATGAATCATTCGCTGAATCATAGTTATTATAAATCAACGCTTGCAATCATATCATAGAATATCAATGTTGACAACATTCTATTTTGATCTATTTGATCGACTACCGAACTTCAAAGAGCCCAGTTCTTTAACAAATTCAGCGTTATTCTTAGTGTTTTTAAGTAAGTTAAGTAATTGTTCAGTATATTCTAATGAGTCTCCGCGCATTGATCGACGAATATCCCATAATTGAGTGAGCGTCTTCTGCTCAACCAATAATTCTTCTTTACGCGTACTTGATTGACGAACATCCAAAGCTGGAAATACACGTCGTTCAGCAAGTTCACGTGATAAGGTCAATTCTGAATTACCAGTTCCCTTAAATTCTTCGTAAATCACATCGTCCATTCGACTACCAGTATCAACTAAGGCTGTTCCCAAAATTGTTAAAGAACCGCCTTCTTCAATGTTACGTGCTGCTCCAAAGAATTTCTTAGGCCGATAAAAGGCTGCAGGATCAATCCCACCAGAAAGTGTTCGACCACTCGGTGGAATTACCAAGTTATAAGCTCGTGTTAAACGTGTAATCGAATCTAGTAATACGACAACATCTTGTTTATCTTCAACCAAACGCAATGCCCGTTCCAAAACTAATTCAGAAACACGAATGTGATTCTTTGGCTCTTGATCAAAGGTCGAATAAACAACTTCACCATCAATAGAACGTTCCAAATCAGTTACTTCTTCAGGACGTTCATCAATCAATAACACGATTAATTTTACATCTGGATAGTTAGTTGTAATTCCATTAGCAATCGTCTTTAGAAGTGTTGTCTTACCTGCCTTAGGAGGTGCAACAATTAAAGATCTTTGACCAAAACCAAGTGGTGCAAATAAATCCACCATTCTAGTAGCGATTGTTTTAGCATTTGTTTCCAACTCAATCTGCTTATTCGGATAAATAGGCGTAAGTGCTGGAAAATGTGGTCGTTCCTTAGCTTCTTCAGGATTCTTACCATTAACACCCGTCACACGCATCAATCCATAGTACCGTTCATTAGGTTTTGGATGACGTGCTTCACCCGCAACTAGATCACCATTACGCAATCCAAAGCGAGTAATCTGAGAAGCTGAAATGTAAATATCTTCCTGTGAAGGACCATAGTTAATCGGACGTAAAAAACCAAAGCCTTCGTTTGGAATAATGTCCAATACGCCTTCCATTTGAACGAACGACTGTTTTTTTGCCTGAGCACGCAAAACAGCCAGTGACAATTCTTTCTTGTTCATCTGGCTGTAATAGGAAATTTTATATTCACGAGCAAGCTCGTAGATTTCTTTTAATGTCATGCTTTGCAAGTCGTTCATTGTTAAAAAATCATTCATGAATCTAACCTCGCAAACTTTTAATTAATCTTGTGGAACAATCGAAACATCAGCACCTAATTTCGTTAATTTCTTAACTAAATTGTCATAGCCACGTAGAATATTATCTGCTTCTGTAATAACTGTTGTTCCTTCGGCCATGAAACCAGCAATCATCAAGCAGGCTCCTGCTCGAATCTCACCAGCCTCAACCTCAGCACCAACAAGTTTATCAGTATGGTTAACGTAGATAACGCCATTTTCAGTAGCGATATCAGCTCCCATTTTTTTAAGCTCCAGAACATGCTTAATTCGCTCTGGATAAATATGGTCGTTAATTATGCTTTGCCCATTAGCTTTTAATAGCGTTGGTGTGATTGGTTGTTGCAAATCAGTTGCAAATCCAGGGAATGGGCTTGTATTAACTTCAATTGCTTGTAAATCATGAGTTGATGGAACAAATACTTTATCTTCATCAACTTCCAGTGGAACACCTAGTTCAACCATCTTAGAAGTAAATGATTCTAAATGTTCAGGAATAATATTATTGATTGTAATCCCATCACCAACGGTTGTAGCTAGAGATAAATATGTTCCAGCTTCAATGCGGTCTGGGATAATCGTATGAGTAGTCGTCGACTTCAGTTCACTAACACCCTCAATGCGAATTACATCAGTTCCGGCTCCACGAACCTTAGCACCCATGTTATTTAAGAACGTTGCTAAATCAATAATTTCAGGTTCGCGTGCAGCATTTTCAATTGTTGTAACACCTTGAGCTTTAACTGCTGCTAAGATGACGTTGATAGTAGCTCCAACTGAAACCACGTCTAAAAAGATGTGTGCTCCATGAAGACCACGATCTTTAGCAGAAATATAAACAGTATCATCGCTTTCACTAACTGTGGCTCCAAGGGCCTTAAAACCCTTAATATGTTGGTCGATTGGTCGAGGGCCAATGTTATCTCCACCAGGGAATGTAACTGTGGCACGATTAAACTTACCCAACAATGAACCCATAAAGTAGTATGAAGCACGAAGACTCTTAATGGCCTTACTTGGCAAAGGACTTTCAACGATTTGAGTTGGGTCGATTTCCATAACACCATCTTTAAACGTTGAATGTACGTTCATTGATTCTAAAATCACCATTAAATTGTGAACATCTAGAATATCGGGAACGGAATCAAAACGCACCGGAGTGTCTGCTAGAATAGCTGCTGGAATTAATGCAACAGTACTATTCTTAGCTCCCCCAATGGTGACTTCGCCGGAAAGTCGCTGGCCGCCCTTGATAATCATTTTTTTCATAAAGCTTTCCTCACAAACTAAATGACACTTAGTTTTTAAATATCTTTCTATCTTTTACAGTCATTATCAATCATAAATAATATGATATAAAAAAACAACCATATAACTCATATAAAAACACCTTTTCCTGCTAAAAGTGGCAAAAAGAAGGTGTTTTAACTAAAAGTTATTATTTTTGATTAGCTGCTTCGATAAATGCTTTGAATAATCCTTCTGGTCGTTGAGGACGTGATAAGAACTCTGGATGGTATTGAGCTGCCACGAAGAATTTCTTATCAGGAATTTCAACAACTTCAACTAAACGATTATCAGGAGATGTACCTGCAAATACTAAGCCCTTAGCTTCCATCTCAGCACGATATTCATTGTTAAATTCAAAACGGTGACGATGACGTTCTTGAATTAATTCTTGATTGTCATAAGCTTTTGCTGCAACTGAGCCTTCTTTTAACTTGCAAGGGTAAAGGCCTAAACGTTGTGTTCCACCCATATCTTCAACATCTTCTTGATCTGACATCAAATCAATAATGTTATGTTTTGTATCTGGAACCATTTCAGTTGAGTTAGCATCTTTATATCCAAGGACGTGGCGTGCAAATTCAACACTAGCCATTTGCATTCCTAAGCAGATACCAAGGAATGGTACGTCATTTTCACGAGCATATTGAATAGCAGTAATCATACCTTCGATACCACGATCACCAAACCCACCAGGAACAATCACACCATCAGCATCTGCCAAGATTTCCTTAACATTTTCAGGTGTAATATTTTCTGAATCAACTTTAGTAATCTTAATATCAGCATTTACTGGGTATCCAGCATGCTTAAGCGCTTCAGAAACAGAAATATATGCATCTTGCAATGCAACATATTTACCAACCAATGAAATATTGATTGTGTGATCCAGACGGTTCTTAACATGATCAACTAGGTCTTTCCATGAAGCCATATCAGCTTCAGGAGCATCTACACCAAGATGTTTCAAGACGATGTCATCCATGTCTTGTTTTTGTAAGTTCAGTGGAATTTCATATAAGCTATCCACATCAAGTGATTCAATAACTGCTTCTGGTTCAACATCACAGAATGATGCAATCTTGTTACGCATACCTTCACTGATTGATTGTTCTGTTCTAAGGACTAAAACATTAGGTTGAATTCCTAAACCACGGAGTTCTTTAACACTGTGTTGTGTTGGTTTAGTCTTCATTTCACCAGCAGCACGAAGATATGGAACTAATGTTGTATGAATATAAATTACGTTATCAGAACCAACTTCACTCTTCATTTGACGAATTGCTTCAAGGAATGGAAGTGATTCGATATCACCAACCGTACCACCGATTTCAGTGATAACAATATCTGAATCCGTAACTTTACCTGCGCGCATAATTTTTTCTTTGATAGCATCCGTAATATGTGGAATAACTTGCACGGTAGCACCAAGATAGTCGCCATGGCGTTCCTTACGTAATACTTCAGAATAGATTTTTCCGGTTGTTACATTTGAGTACTTGTTAAGGTTGATATCAATAAAACGTTCATAATGGCCGAGATCCAAGTCAGTTTCAGTACCATCATCGGTTACAAAAACTTCACCATGTTGATATGGACTCATGGTTCCTGGATCCACGTTAATATATGGATCAAATTTTTGAATCGTAACTTTTAACCCACGATTCTTAAGTAAGCGTCCAAGGGAAGCTGCTACGATTCCCTTACCAAGTGATGAAACAACTCCACCAGTAACAAAAATATATTTGGTCATTATAGTTCTCCTTTTCAAATGCAGTGTAATCGGGAAACAAATAAAAATACCCCCTATTCAAATTGAATAGGGGATATATACCGTTCGATTGTCTGATAAACCGAAGTTCACCAGCGCCCAGAAAATATATTACAGGGCACCCACAAATAAGTCAAGTCTTACGAACGATTAATCTTCATCGTCATCATCGTCATTTAATTCTGAAAGTTGACCTTCAATACCATCAGGTAGGTCTTCTTTGTCGTCTGATTCAGCTAAATCATCAAAATCATCACTGTCATCATCGTCGTCAGCATCATCAGAGTCGATTACGTCATCGTCATCCTCAGGATCATCAGAGTCGTAATCAATTACGTCGTCATCATCTGCCGCATCAGCAAGGAAAGCGTTAACCTTCTTATGCTTTTTACGTGCTGGATGTTCTTCATCTTCGTCTTCTGTGTGGATAATAGCTTCATCAATGGAATCAAATGGATACCAAGTTCTTAGGCCCCAAGTGTTATCACCCAATGAAATAAAGCTTCCGTCCACGTTTAGATCAGTATAGAACTGAGATAAGCGATTACGAAATTCTTCGTCGGTTTTTTCTAGATAGTTTTGTACTTCATTAGCTAGATCAACAAATGCCATGGGTTCACCATGCTTTGCGAGGATTGCATGTGCTACCTCAATTAAAGAAAGTTCTGTTTTATCTTGGCCATCAAATTTTTTTAATTCCAAACTGTTGCACGTCCTTTCCACAGTCTACACACCATAATACTATAATTACGCGGTAAATTGCAATCGTATTTTATAGTTTCCTAGTAATTGTTCACCAGCAAAAAGTTGATAGTTAATGTTGACCATCCCTGCAAATGGGCGATCTCTTAATCTAACATCTAACATTGGAGTAACAGTCTCAACAGGAAACATTCCGTAAGGTGTTCGATAACGAGCTTCAATGCGTTTGCCATCAGCAAATCGCAATTTTACTTTAGCATCCCCATCACGAGTTAATTGAACATTGCCATTGCCTTCAATTTTTAAAGTAACTGGAATTGATTTTTGACTCTCTTCGTCTACTTCTTGGTATCTAAGATAAATCGATTCACCCATTTTAAATAGTTGTCCAGGTTCATCAAATACCAAGTGGGTTTGTTCTCCTTCTTGATCGATAAATGTTTCTAAATGAATCTCTACCGGAACTCCGGTTTGTAAATCTGCCATTAAGTTCACCTTCTGAAATATATTATTTAAAACAAAGTATAACGCTAAGAGGAAATAATGCGAACTGATTGCCTCCACGCATAAATTACGCAAAACTTGTATAATAGTAGAAAAGTGCGGAAAGAAGGAAGATCAATGCAAGAAATTCTCCATAACGAAAAACTTCCAATGGAAAAAGTATTCCGCGATCCCGTCCACGATTATATTTATGTGCAGGACCGGGTAATCTTGGATTTAATCAACACTAAAGAGTTTCAACGATTGCGTCGAATTCACCAATTAGGTACAACTTCACTTGTCTTTCATGGGGCTGAACATACTCGTTTTTCTCATTCATTAGGATGTTACGAGGTTGCTCGTCGTATCACCGAAAGCTTCGAACGCAAGTACCCATCCAAAGAAGCTGGTGACGGACTATGGGACGACAATGAACGTTTAGTCACACTTTGTGCCGCTCTACTTCACGATATTGGTCACGGTGCGTATTCACATACATTTGAACATATTTTTAATACTGACCATGAAAAAATAACTACTGAAATCATTACAGATTCTTCTACCGAAGTTAACCAGGTTTTAAGTCAAGTTTCGCCTAGCTTTCCTTACCAAGTGGCTTCTGTAATCAGTCATGATTATCCTAATCCACAAGTAGTTCAACTCATTTCAAGTCAGATTGATGCTGACCGAATGGATTATCTACTTCGGGATTCATATTACACGGGTACCAACTACGGAACATTTGATCTAACTCGTATCTTGCGAGTTATGCGTCCCTATAAAGATGGCATCGCATTTCAGATCAGTGGTATCCATGCTGTGGAAGATTTTATTGTTAGTCGTTTCCAAATGTACCTGCAAGTTTACTTTCATTCCGTTTCAAGGTCAATGGAAGTAATCTTAACTAATTTATTACGTCGAGCTAACGAACTCTATCAATCAGAGCGTTCGGGCGAAAGCGTCAATCGCGGGTTTCAACCACACTATTTGTTACCGTTCTTTAATGATAAGTTTACGTTAGATGACTATCTAAAATTAGATGATGGAGTATTAAATACATACTTTGCTCAGTGGGAAGACGATTCAGATCCAATTTTAAGTGATCTAGCTCATCGTTTCCTAAATCGTAAGCCATTTAAATCAGCACGTTATGAAGAAGAATCCAAAGACCTATTGCCTCAACTACGTGACTTAGTCAAAGAAGCTGGGTTCGATCCAACCTACTATACAGCTACGAACAATAGTTATGATTTGCCTTACGATGCTTACGATCCAACATCTAAGAAACCACGTACTCAAATCGAACTCATGCAAGCTGATGGTAGTTTAGTTGAGTTATCAACCGTCAGTGCCTTAGTTCAAGCAATTTCTGGTAAGGTCTCTGGTGATGAACGCTTCTTCTTCCCAAAGGAAATGCTGGTTAATAGTGAAGAAAGTATCTTCGGGCCAACTTATGAACAGTTCCAAGCACACATCAAAAATAATCAATTAATTTAAGGAGTAACTTATGTCTATCAAAATTGTTGCCATTGATATGGATGGCACCCTCTTAAATGATCAAAGCAAAATTTCAGAGGACAACTTAAAAGCCCTCAACGCTGCTTCTGCAAAAGGTGTCAAAATCGTTTTATGTACCGGACGCCCATTAATTGGTGTCACACCCTACTTAAAACAGATTAATTTCAAAAATCCTGACGAATATGCCATCACATACAATGGTGCTTTCGCTCAAAATCTAAATGGCGATGTATTAATCAACCATACCTTAACTTTCGATGACTACTTAGCTGCTGAAAAGTTAAGCCATGAATTAGGAACTCATTTACACGTTGATGGTCGTAATCATATTTACACTGCTAATAAGAATATCAGCCCTTACACAATCGGTGAAAGCTTCTTAGTCCAAATGCCAATTCGTTATCGTGCTGTCGAAGAAATGAATCCTAAGCTAGAAATCCCTAAGGTTATGTTCATTGATCATCCTGACATTTTGGAGAAAGCTAAGCCAACTATTTTGGAACACTTTGGCGAAAACTACAGTATCGTTCAAAGCGAACCTTTCTTCATTGAAATGATGCATAAAAACGTCAGCAAGGGAAATGCTGTTAAAGAACTTGTAGAACATTTAGGGCTATCACAGGAAAATGTCTTAACACTTGGTGATCAAGGAAACGATCTTTCGATGATTGAATACGCTGGTACCGGTGTAGCAATGGAAAATGCTATACCAGCAGTCAAAAAAATAGCCCAGCACGTAACCGCCTCTAACAATGAGAGTGGTGTGGCTAGAGCTATTGAAAAATTTGTACTTTAGAATAATGAAACCAGGACGCTAACAGCAATTAGCCAAGCGCCTATTATCAATGTTAAACGAGCTGTCGGGCGAAACCTGATTGGCTCGTTTTTTGTACTGGCAACTTTGTGAACATCAAGTTTTTCATCATGTTCTACCGGACTCTTACGTTTAAAAACACCCAATAGCAATTTACTATCATACAGCATCACTCCAACTCCCACTAAGAGCGTCAAAATACCGATAATGAAGAATATGTTACTGATAAGTATGTTTTTAAAAATTAGTTCTGCAATGATTCCTAAAACTGTCACACCAAGGACAATTGCAATTAGTTTGTTTTGTCGTGTCATTATTTACCAAAGGCTCCTGTCGTTGGATTCATTTTTTGTGCCGTGTTGGTCTTACTATTAAATCGATATAGTCCTACTAAATCACCATTAATATTCTTAGGGTTATTTTCTCTGATTTCAATCTGGTATAAATCAGTACCAGTTTTAGAAATATTAAACTGATCCTGTTGATTGTTTGGTAAGCCAACCGAATTTTTGAATTGATCCAGCACTGTATTAATTTCATTATTGTTTAAACTCGATGTGTCTTTCACTTCTGAACTGGACTCTTTAGCTTCTGAGCTTTGACTTGATTCTGTTTCAGAATTAGATTTTTTAGCGTCTACCGTATCATCTGAAGGCTTGCTAGCTATCTGGTTTGCCTCATTTTGAATATTCGTAATAATGTGATTTACAACTGGTAAATTATTAATTTGTCGCAACGTTTCTTGAGCAGATTTTTGATTACCATTTTCAACTTCACTCTTTAGCGTTGTTAAAAGTTGTTGTGCCTGTTCATCCGTATTTATTTCAGATCCCAATTGGTCAAGTTCACTAGCATTTGTAGTTGTTTGTTTAACCTGGCTTAGTAAATTTCTAGCCGTAGCAACGTCATCATTACCAAGTGCTGTACGAACATCAGCAACCGTTGGATTTTGAACATTCTTATGTTGTTTAGTCTTTTTATTTAGATTAGTACCTTTTTTATCCGAACTTTTTGAATTTGAAATACTAGAAGTTGTTGTTTTAGAGTTCGAACTGGAATTTGAATGTGATAGTCCTGAACATCCAACCAATGTAAAAGTAAGCATTGTTAGTAACACTGTACTAATACTCCATTTGAATATCTTCGAGTACATTAATAATTCCTCCCATGTGGTAGAGATTATTATAACACGGATTATCTCACACTCTGTATAAGGTGTTTAATCCTCATTATTCTTCAACTCTGCTTCATAGCGTTTGCGTTCGTTAGGATCCACTTCACGTGTGCCTGGTAAAAAGTGAATATCTTCAGTACCAGCGTCCAAGGCTGTTTTGTAATACCATTTTTTCCATCTTAAGAATGCTAAGTTTTCTTGTAGATTCTTAATTTCATCTTCCAACTTAGCTTCATGTTCTGCTAAGAATTCAAAACGGTCATTTAATGTATCGTCGCCTTCCATACACCAATCAATAAAAGTTCCAATTTCTTTAACAGGAATCCCAGACTGTTTCATACATTTAATAACTTCAATAAAATTCATATCATTTTCTTTAAAAACTCGTCGACCTGCTTTGTCACGATCAACAAAGGGCATCAAACCCTCTTTATCATAGTATCGGATGGCATCTACTGAGACATCCATTTCGCGAGCAATATCACCAATTTTATAAATCATAAACTTTTTTCTCCTTTTCGCTTGACCTCGAGTTAACTTCAGGTTGTATAGTATCCATATTAACTTAGAAAGAGGTATTTGCAAATGACAAATAATAAACCACTAGTAGTAATTACCGGAGCAAGTTCAGGATTTGGTGCCGAAATGGCCAAACTATTCAATGCTGATGGCTTCCCAATGTTGTTATTAGGACGTCGAGTAGAAAAAATCGAAGCATTACCACTTAACTTCGACAACGTTATGATTGAAAAAGCTGACGTTACTGACAAAGATGAATTTGAAGCAGCAATCCATAAAGCTGAAAAAGTATATGGTAAAACTGATTTACTAATCAATAATGCTGGATTGATGCTATTAGGTAATGTTTGGAAACAAGATCCTAAAGAATGGCAAACAATGTTAGACACTAACGTAATGGGTGTATTGAACGGAACTCAAATCGTCTTGAACGATATGATGGAACGCGAACACGGAACTATTATTAATATGTCTTCATTAGCTGGTAAAAAGACATTCGTTAACCATGCAGCTTATGTTGCATCTAAATTCGGTGTCCACGGCTTAAGTGAAACAATTCGCCAAGAAGTTTCAGACAAAAACGTCCGTGTTGCAATGGTAGCCCCAGGTGCAGCAGAAACTGAATTACTAACACACGTAACTGACGATAGTGCCCTTTCCGACTACGAAAGCTGGAAACAAACGATGGGTGGCATCACATTAGATCCAAAGCACGTTGCCCAATCAGTTAAATTCATCTATGACATGCCACAAGAAGTAAACATTCGCGAAATCGACATTGCGGCAACAAGGCAGGATGCATAGGGAAGTGTGGAAATAGCCGGGTTGCAATCGAGTAATAGCATAGGAACGGGTAATATCGCTTTTGGATATTATTCGTTTCGTAGCTATACGGAGATTGCAGGCTATTGGAGCACGTTATGACCGGAAGTGTGGAAGAAGTCGGGTGACATCGAGTATNAGCATAGCAATGTTTAATATCCGCACTTAGGATATTGAACGTTGTGTAGCTAAACGGAGAAGTCAGTCTTGGGGAGCACGTTATGACTGGTAACATACTTCTATCTATAAAAAAGCAAACACAAAAAACCGTTAGGAAAATCTTCCTAACGGTTTTACTGTCTTTTATTAAACTATATCCGGGGCTAACTATCTAGTTACACGGTCCCCGCCTAAAACTTACATTCTAAAGAAACGGTCACGACTACCATTATCGCCACCAAAGCCCCAGCCACGAGGTCCATGAAAATGTTTTTTCATTTCTTCAGAAGCTTTCATACGTTTATTAAACATATCAAAGTCACTTTGGCTGTCATCCTTTAGATTACTCAATACTTTGTTAGTTAATTCAAGAAATTGGTCTTTTTCATCATCAGATAATCCTTCAAAGAGTTCACCAAATGGATTTTCTGCATCATGATTTTTTTCTTCACGATCTTCAAATACTGCCCGACCCTTGTCGGTCAAGGTAACATTTGTTACTCGACGATCATTTTCGTCAGTTGTCCGTTCTACTAACTCATTTTTCTCAAGTTTGCGAATCATTTCAGAAACAGATGATGGGCGAATATCTAAGATTTCAGCTAATTCAGATTGAGTAACACTCTTATGGTCATAAATAACCTTCAATACACGTTGCTTGCCGTAGCCACCATGACCATGTTGACTGAATTGTTGCATTGGCATTCTACGAGCATGTTTTAAAATTGAAACCATATTAAAAAATAACTTTGCTTCTTTACTTTCATCCATAATTATTATCTCCTTTAAGCAAATCACTAAGGTACCTTACCTTGTCTAATATTATATAGGTACCTAATAAAAAGTCAAGTGATAAACTTATTTTAATAGTTTTATGAAATCGCTACCAAAATGACGTATAATTATCACAAAGAAGATTGAACGGAGAGGATGATTATCTTGGCTAAAAAAGATTATCTCAGTATTGATATCGGTGGTACATTCACTAAATATGCACTAATTGATCACAGTGGAAATTTGAAAGTAAAATCTAAATTTGCAACACCCAATTCAGATGTACAAGAATTTCTAAAAGCGATCTACCAAGTAATTGACGACAACATTGATTCGATTCGTGGGATTGCCTTTAGTATTCCTGGTCGAATAGATAAAGATGATCAGACCATTTACTTTGGCGGCGCCCTTCCAATGCTACATGGGCTCAGCTTAGGTAGAATTATTCAAAGCAAGTACAATTTACCTGTCAGCATGGAAAACGACGGAAAGTGTGCCGCACTAGCTGAACTATGGCTCGGTAATTTACAAGGAGTAGAAAATGGAGCTGCTTTAGTCCTTGGTACCGCTGTTGGCGGTGGCATTATTCTAAAGGGCAAACTCTGGAGTGGAACTCATTTTCAAGGCGGAGAACTCAGTTTCATGTTAACCCAAGTTGATAATCGTTCTGACGCAGAAAACAACATCATGTTAAACGCTGGATCAGCCGTTAAGATGGTTAATACAATTGGTGATAAGCTAGAACTTTCCGACCCAACTGACGGGTTACGTGTCTTCAAAGCGATTGAAAATGATGATCCAATTGCCCGTCCAATTTTTGAAGAATACTGTCGCAGAATTGCTTACATTATTACTAATACCCAAGCCGTTTTAGACTTAACCAACTACGTTATTGGTGGTGGCATTAGCAATGAATCAATTTTAGTTCCTGAAATCAATCATCAGATTCAAATCATTCGTGACGAAAATCCACTCCTACGGGACACTTTACAAAAACCAACCGTAGAAACCGCCAAGTTTAAGAACGATGCTAATTTATTTGGTGCTCTTTATAGCCTTCTTGTTGATTTAGACGATACACATTCTGTATCCGTTGAACTTTAATATTTAAACTACTATCTAGAACCAGATTAATGATTTGGTTCTTTTTTATTGTGGTACCTAATAGTTTGACTTTATTAATAAATGGTTTTACAATATTGCACATAAAGTTAGTTAACTAACTAATTACTTTTAAAAGAGGCAAAATAATGACTTCAAAAAATAATGAACTATCAACTGAACTATATGAATCTCTAGCACGACTATCACATTGTCTACATCATTTTTCACACCAAACCTCAAGATCCAGTGGTTTCCCACAAGAAAAGCGACGGGACTTAAGATTCATAGCAGCCAACCCTGGTTTATCGCAAAAAGAACTAGCTAACAAATTAGCAATTAAACCCGCTTCAGCAACGGTCAAAATCCAGAAAATGGTAACGGAAGGATTAATTTCAAAAAGAAAAGATTCAAAAGATGCACGCGTTACAAATCTATATCTTACTGAAGATGGACAAGTACTTTTGAGTCAACTAAATCGCGAAGCTCAACCAAACTTTGCTGAGTTATTTTCCAACCTAAGTGAATCCGAACAATCAACGATGCTCGAGCTATCACAAAAAATCAATCAAAAATTCCATTCATAAATTTAACCTAGAAAGAAGGCATCACTTATGGAGCAAAGTGTTTCAATCGGAAGTATGTTCAAATACGTATTCCGAACTGTTTTAAATAAACGTTGGCTACTCGTAATCAACGTTCTAGCATTACTCGTCATTACTGGTTTGCAATTTATAATGCCACAGTTCACTCAATTTATTATTGATAGAATCATCCCGGATAAAAATATTAACCACTTAATTATCTCGGTAGTATTGATGCTGGTCACTGCATTTTTACTAGGATTGTTTAACTACTTTTCGACTTATTATATGGGTGTAATGAGTCAAAACTCTGTTACCACATTGCGTGAGGATTTATTTAAACACATTCTAAAAATGGACTCAGCCTATTTTGAATCCAGCAAAACCGGTGACTTAATGGTTCGTTTAACCAATGATATTAACAACCTGCAAAGTTTAATTTCAGCAAATATGCTATCCATCATAGGTAACATGTTCACCTTTGTCGGTGTATTAGTATTTATCACAATCGTTAACTGGAAAATGGCTCTAGCAGTTAGTGTTACTTTCCCAATTATGTTTTTAATTTATCGTGTTTTCCGAACTCGAATTCGGACTGCATTTAGAAATGCTCGTGCTTCACAAGCCCAGATGTCCAATCAAATGCAAAACACATTAACTCAAATTCAATTAATTAAGAGTTTCACCAATGAGCAAAAAGAATCAGAAAACTTCAATCAAAAAGCTGAACAAAACCGTGACTACATGATTCAAGCTACTCAGAATCAAGCCCTCTTTTCTCCCTTAATTGATTTTGTGAACTACTTTGGAACAGCCATTATTTTACTTTTAGGATCATACTTTGTTATTAAGGGTCAATTACTCGTTGGACAAATGGTTGCCTACATTAGTTATGTAGCAATGCTTCAGAGTCCAATCCGATCATTTACCCAGCTACTTAATCAGGTTCAACAGTCACTCATTTCATACGGACGGATCGTTGAAATCATTGGCGTAGAACCCGAAATTGTAGACGCACCGAATGCCAAACCATTTCCACAACTGGAGAATCAAGTGAGCCTAGAAGATGTTTCATTCACATATTCTTCTGATATGTTAGATAAAAAGAAAGTTGAATCAGCTTTAAAGCATGTTTCATTTGATATTCCATATGGGAAAACCACTGCTTTAGTTGGTCATTCTGGTTCTGGTAAAACTACCATCACGAAACTAATGTCGCGTTTCTACGACTTAGATTCAGGTGATATCAAGTTCGATGATATTTCGATCAAAGATATTCAACTTCATTCTCTTCGCAGTAATATCGCGATTGTATCGCAGGATGTTGAAATTATTGATGGCACTATTCGTGATAACATTCGTTACGGTGCTGAAACTGCAGATGATGAACGAATTATGGAAGTTGCAAAGATGGCTAATATTGATGAGTACATCCAAAGCTTGCCAAAACAATTAGATACTCAAGTTGGTGAACGCGGAATCAAGCTCTCCGGTGGTCAAAAACAACGTATCTCAATTGCTCGTGCCTTATTAAAAGATGCTCAAATCGTAATCTTAGACGAAGCAACTGCAGCTTTAGATAATGAATCTGAAAAATCCATTCAGCACGCCTTAGATAAATTATTAATTGAACGTACTTCACTGGTAATTGCACATCGTCTATCAACCATCCACAACGCTGATAATATCGTTGTAATGGACGACGGACAGGTTGTCGAGAGTGGTACTCATGATCAGTTAATTAAAGCCAATGGTGCTTACCGCAAACTATACGATGCACAATTTGAATAGCAAAAAGGGGAATGACCAAATCAAATCGGTCATTCCCCTTTTTAGTTTTATAGTTTAATTTCTTGGAAGTTAGCGTCTTTGTAAGCTAAGAATGCTAAACGAATCATTGCAATATTGATTTTATTTTCAGCTTCAGAATCCAAACTTAGATATTTACTTACGTAAGTATCAAGCTTTTGGAAAGCTTCACAATGTTCAATATCTTCATCAGTTGCATCCTTGAACTTGTCGTACAAGACTTTAATATCGTCGTGTTCCATTGCGTCAGGGAAGTCAATTTCTTCACCAGGACCGTCATAGAAATCTACTAAGTCGGCGTCTGTATTAACTTCAAAATAGAACTCGCTTAGAGCAGATCTAAATAAGAAATATCCCATGCCAGTATGATTGTCGGTATTGATAATAATTGCATCAGAATCACTGATTTTAATAAATACATAATAGTCATGACGGTTTTCTTTATCTGTCACGTACTCAACGCCGTTCATACCTTCAATTTTTTTAATTGAGCTACTGTCATTAACTTTGATAGTCTTGTTTGTAGCTACAACTTTTTCTAAACAATCATACTTAAAAATCATGATTTCCTCCAGAAATACCCCTACATATATTATGAAAACATAAGCAATTATACTCTGCCAATTTAAAAAATCAACACTAATAAATCGGTGACCTCTAAACCGTTGGAATCGGCTTGGTTTGGTCATCATAAACACTCATCGCAAACCGAATTAATTTCAAACTAATCTGCGTTTCAACTTCATCTTGATAATCAAAATAATCGCTGATGTAATGTTTGACCATTTGATAGATCTTGCTGGTTAATAATTGTTCGTCTGACTCTTTTAAATACTCTCTAGTTGTAACACCTAATTGCTGTTCCGTAAAGATATCCAAAAAATTGGTCTCACTGCCAGCACTCGTATCGATATCTAAAATATTTTTATCAGTATTAATATCAATATAAAAATCCGATAAGGGACTTTCATAAACGGTCAATCCGTCAGCAAACTCTCCGTCACTATAGAAAGTGATTCCGTGATCTTCATCAATTTCAAAGAATCCATAATAGTCCCTTGAATTCCGAGCAACTGAAACGTAACAGACACCGTTAAAATCATCTGTTTTTCTAATATAGCTTTGATCATTTAACTGCAAAGTTTTATTCTTATCAACGATTTTTTGAAGTGTTTCATATCTAATAATCATTTCAATCCCCCGTTCCTAATACCTTTATTATAAGGGAGTCCAACTCTACACTAAAACTTTCTGCTTATTCAGTAGCGTCTTTCTTAATGGCTCGGACAGTTTGAAGATACGACCAGACTAATACTAAATTAGAGCCAATCCATGCTAACGGATTAGCGAAACATGCTCCTAAGAAGCCAAACATTGGAACAATTGCAATCCCCACAACCACTCGCGAAATCAATTCGGCAATTCCAGCCATTGTTGGTGCCATACTCTTGCCAAATCCTTGAAGAGTATAACGAATAACAAATAGCATTGCTAATAAGAAATAACTTGAACTGACAATGATAAAGTATTGATGCGCCAAATTAGTAATATGCTGTTCTGAGTTACCTATAAATAAGTTAACCAAAAATCGACTATTTAGCACAATCAGTACACCTACAATCACACTATACGAAATGGAAGTTGTTAAACACTGACGAATTCCTTTTAAAATTCGATTATAGTACTTAGCACCATAGTTTTGCGCAGTGAAAGTGGCCATCGTGATTCCCATCGACATCATTGGTTGAACTGCAATTTGATCAACTTTTCCAGCAGCTGTATAAGCAGCAATTGATTGAGGTCCTAATTCATTCAAAGAAACCTGTAAAATAATAGATCCAATCGCAATAATTGAGGCTTGGAATCCCATTGGAAGACCAATTTTAATTTGTTCCTGAATTTCAGCCATTGATGTATGCATATCGCTCCAACTGAGAGACAAGTATCGAACAGAACGCTTGATATACCACCAACATAGTAAACATGAAAATAACTGAGCAGCAACTGTTGCAACACCCGCTCCGGCGATTCCCATATGAAATTGAATGATTAATAGTAAATCTAAAACCACATTGATCACACAGGCAATGGCCAAGAATACTAGTGGTGCGCGACTATTACCTAGTGATCGCAGCATATTAGAAAACAAGTTAAAGAACATTGTTGCGCCGAGTCCGGCAAAGATGATGGTTAGAAACGTTTCAGCTCCACTTAACAAACTGGAAGGTGTTTGCATCAGAACTAAAAGTGGTCTCGTTAACGCAACACTTAAAATAGTCAGAATTACCGTTGTGATTAAACAAATAATAATACTAGTTGCAAAACTCTCTTTAACTTTACGAACATCCCCCGCCCCGAAATGCTGAGCGGTGATAATCGAAAGACCAGTTGTCATACCTTGTGCAAACCCAATAATCAAAAAGGTTAAACCACCGGTTGCCCCAACCGCGGCTAAGGCCTGAACTCCAACAACCCGTCCAACAATTAGAGTATCTGAAATAGTATAAATTTGCTGAAATATGTTCCCCAATAAAAGTGGAATACTAAAAAGTATAATTCCTTTAATGGGACTACCTTTGGTTAAAATACTATCCATATGATCCTCCTTTGCAATCTTAAAATTTTCTTACTAATTATTTCCAATTTAATTCGTACGCATCTTATATACTTAAATTATTCCTTCAAGAAGAGGTGTACTTATGTTATTAACTGATAAAACTAAAGAATACTTAGAAGTTAAGATTCTCGGCCATCAGGGTAAAAAAATCAAAGCACAGACCTCTGATGGTAACTATATTTTTGTTTATCCAACTGCTAAACAAGAAAACGACCCGATCTTTTGGGAAGTTGTAACTGATATTGCTAAAAACCAAATTTGGCTCCCTGTAACTAGTAAGTTACACCAGTTAGTTCAGTCAGATTGGTTGGTAAGCATTCTATAGTTCAGTAATTGTATTGGCTAATTCAATTGGCTGTTTAAAAACAAATTCAGCTTCTGAAAAGTCATCACTAGGAATTGCACCCCAACCGGCGTTAGCAAAGTCCATGTTAGCTGCATGAGCTGATTTCATATCATATAATGCATCCCCAACATACAAGGTTTGCTCTGAACTAATGCCTTTAAAATATTTATCCAACGCAAACAATAATGGATCTGCGTTTGGTTTATGTTTCTTAGTATCATCTTGGTAAACCACTTTATCAATAATTTTACTAAATGGATAAAATTCACTCTGCTTTTGATAAACGACTTTCATTTTGGACGTTACAATTCCAACTTGGAGGTCGTTTTTTTGAAGCTTTTGAATCATTTCATTTACGCCATTGAACTCTTTCATCAGGTTAGAATTTTCACCAATGCGCTCATTAAAGTTCTTAACCGTTGTAACTGGATCTGGTGCCCCTAAATGTTCTGCCATTTGAACTCCAGGTAATCCTAATAGCTTTCGAATCTGTTGCTTTGTGACAACAATCCCTTCATCTGCTAAAACCATCTGAAGTGTTGCTACACCAGCTGGCGCAGTTTCCATTAAAGTGTTATCCAAATCAAATAAAACTAGTTTATACTTACTCATTTTTACACCACCATTGTTTAATTTCTATTCTCTCACAAAACACTTGTAAGCGTTAAATAAATAACCCGCTAATCGAAGATAACTTCATTAGCGGGTTATTTTTTTAACAATTATTTATTTTGATATACGTCATTTCGTTTGGCCGTTTTCAGTACCAATACATTTAAGAATACTCCTAATTACTCCCCAAAAACTTCATTAATCACTTCATCACGTGATACCAGTTTGTTATTTTGTGCAAAAACTTTCATACCTTCTTCGTAGTCTTTAAAATCATCCACTTTTGACTCAATCACACTACGCATATAATCAGAAGCCGTAACACCATCGTTTCGAGCTAACCTAACTACATCCTTATAGTCTGTTTCTGACATTTTTATTGTTGTAATTATCTCATCTTTCATTTAGTCACCTCCAAAAAAGCATTCGTGATTTATTTTCCGTAGATTAATTATATTAAAAATACACAAATATGTTTATAGTCGACCTAACTATCACACTTTTTTATACAAAAAGCATCCAATCTCTCTGCAAGAAATTGGATGCTTTGATTTCTATTTACCAAATTTCCCAAACAATCTTATCCGATTAACTGAGCAATTATTTTGCCACATACGCATACTTATAACTCCATTGTGTACCAGCAGTATTATGAATAATACCTTTAATTTTTGGATTTTGTAGGTATGAGAACACAGTTTGATACATTGGTGAAACAGCTTGTTCTTTCATTACAACTTGTTCAGCCTTAATCATGTCATTCCAACGCTTCTCAGGATCATTTGCATCTGCACCCTGCGCTTTATTTACAAGTGCATCATAGTCTTTATTGTTCCATTTTCCGTAGTTGTATCCACTATGTGATTGGAGAATTTGTAGATATGAAATTGGATCATTAAAGTCTGCACCCCAGTGACTTACATAAATATCAAAGTCACCCTTTGTGGCTCTAGAATATGCCACTTGTGAAGGAATATTGGTTAAAGTCATCTTCAATCCAGGAAGAATCTTTTCTAACTGAGAACCGTAGAATTGTGAAATTGCTTGGTCGTCGCCTTCATTATCAGAAAGTAATTCTAAGTTTAACTTCTTAACACCTAATTCTTTAAGACCTTTATTCCAGTATTCTTTGGCCTTTGCAGCATCATAATCAACAGTTCCTTTGAGATATGCTTCCTTAGCGAAATCTTGCTTAGTCTTTGGATTGTTAGCAAAGTTGGTTGCTACAAGTCCCTTAGAAGTAGTAGAAGCATCTCCAATTACTTTTCCTAGCAACTGCTTACGATCAACAGCTAATGAAATAGCGTAACGAATATTCTTGTTATTCATGGCGCGACGATTGATGTCGCTCTTAGCCTTCATATTGTACTGTAAGAACATTGTGATTGAATATGGTTGTGTTACATAATCTTTATTATTCTTGTAGTTTTTAACTTGTTGACTCGAAAGTTGTGTCATATCAATTTTCTTTGATTGATATAAGTTCAAACGAGTTTGTGGATTACCATTAACTGAGTAGTTCACTTTATCTAAATGAACCGCCTTCTTATCCCAGTACTCGTTGTTCTTTACAAAGCTCCAGTGGTCACCGGTTCCGTTCCATCCAGTGATCTTGAATGGTCCAGTGTAAACCATATATTGTGACTTAGTAGCATACTTGCTGCCGTACTTATCAACAGCCTTTTTACTGATTGGTGAGAATAGTGGGTAACTCATCAAGACTTTGAAATAAGTCATTGGGCGATCAAGATGGACAACGAAGGTACTCTTGTTTGGTGCTTCAACGCCTAGTTTTTCAGGTTTCATTTTACCAGCGTTAATCTTGTCGGCATTTTTAATTCCTTCAAACAAATAAGCATATTGAGCCTTAGTGCTTGGTGTTAGTGTTCGACGCCATGAGTAAACGAAATCATCAGCCGTAACTTTTGATCCATCACTGAATTTAGCATCTTTACGGATCGTGAAGGTATATGTCATTCCATCCTTTGAAACTTTAGTTTGACTTGCTAAACCTGGTGTAACCTTACCTTTTTCACCTAAGCGGAATAAACTTTCAAAAACATTTCCTGTTTGACCAAAACCATTGGCCTTAGATAAATCAATTGTATCTAGTGGTGCATCAGCTGATAAATTAAGTTCCTGTTTATCCGCATATTTTGCTCCACTATGTGCTCCGCATCCTGCTAAAATTGCTCCAATACCAGTAATTGCAATAATTAGTCCTATCCATTTTTTCATCTTTCTATCTCCTTAGTATTTAAAATTTCGTTTTATGTATCACTTATTCTTTTACAATTACACTCGGATTCCATTTCATCACATCCTTCAAACAAAAAAATCGGTTAACTACACCGCAGTGTAATTAACCGATTCATTGTAGACATTTCAGTCCACTTACCATGATTCGCTGTTATTTACGCCCGCTAAAAATACCCATGTTGTCCAATTGACAGCATGCTTGGCAGTTTTGAGCTGAGGCTTGCGTAAATAACATTCAAATCACTCCGTTTCTTTTAATATGCTAATATCATAACTGATTAACTTATTTTTTGTCAACGCTTAACCCTCTTAATCTTTAAATCTACTTATTAAATATGGTATGATGACCTAAATCAGTAAAGTTAGGAAGCGTATACACATATGGAAATCGCTCTAATTGGCGCAGGCCCTAGAAACCTCATGGCATTAGAACGAGTTATCTCTTGGGCAGCCAAAAATCAGTGGCAAGAGCATCTTTTAATTCATATTTTTGATCCATTTGGAATTGCCGGACGTGTTTGGAATCCAAATCAAAATCATGAATTTAAAATGAATTCACTTGCTGCTAAGATTACTCTTTATACAGATTCTTCAGTTGAAATTAACGGTCCAATCGAAGGCGGCCCTACTCTATTGCAATGGGCACAACAATTTGGCATTCAATTTATTAATAGTGAATCATTCAAAAGATCCAATCTTCTAATTCAAGAGATTGAACAAATGAATCAGGGTTCATACGCTTCACGAGCATTGTTTGGGGTTTATCAACAATGGTTCTACCAAAAACAGTTGTTAAGGTTACCTAGCAATATTACAGTTCAACTACATGAAGAACTTATTACGAACGTCCAGAGAACTGAAGAACAGCATTTTATTGTTATTTCAGAATCAGCTGCTTACGACGTCAATGCTATCTCTGCCGCATTAGGTGAAGGAACTAATCAACCTACCAGCGAACAACGCCAACTAAGTGAATATGCACAAGACAACGATTTAACTTATGTTCCAATCGCATATCCTAGTGAAGTTGATTTAGATGATATTGAGCCACGTGATCACGTTATTATTCGGGGACTCGGACTCAGTTTTATTGACTACCTTTCAGAACTAACTGAGCGTCGTGGCGGTCAATTTATCCGCAATGAGAATGGTGACCTGTCATATAAAAGGTCTGGCGATGAGCCTACTATCTATGCAAGTTCTCGTAAGGGTCTGCCATATCATGCCCGTGGTCGTGATGAAAAATTAGTCGGTGAACTTTATCCTAAACACTTTTTAACTGACCGTTTTGTAAATCAAATGATTGCTGATAAAACTCAGATTTCAGGTGATCAATTTTTACAACTAGTATTCAGTGAAGTTGAATATACTTACTATATCCGCTTAATGGAACCCCGTTTATCAGACGACCAGCTTATTGCATTCAAACAAGAATTACGAGCTAGTTCTAAGGACTTCAAGCCTATTCTAGATAAGTACTCGATTAGCAATGATGAACGACTCGATTGGAAGATATTGGCAAATCCATTGCCAAACGTAAAGGATACTTTAGCATTCACTGATTTTCTCAAGAAGTATCTTCAACAAGATATTGATATGGCCAAAGCTGGTAATAAGACCAATCCATTTACAAGCGCGATGGAAAAATTACGTGAACTTCGAAGCAACATTCGAAAAGTGGTTTCATTCAACTTAATCAGTAACGATGATTACATTCGTATTTTCCTAAATTACTTTAACGCATTGAATAGCTTCTTAGCTGTTGGACCTCCCATTTTCAGAATTGAACAGATTCTAGCCCTGATTAAGTCCTCTGTTCTAACTTTGATTGGTCCTGATATGATTATTGAAACTGAAAATGGTCACTTCACAACTTATTCGAAGAGACTAAACGACGTACGATACGAAGCAAATGTTTTAATTGAGGGAAGATTACCTTCACCAAATGCTAGTCATACCCGTAATAAATTAGTTAAGAACATTGTCAGTTCTGGACTAGGTCGTCCTTATTCATTGATCTTAGCAAACGGTGAACAATACACCACTGGAGCTTTAGATGTAACCGTTGATACAGCTGAATTAATTGATAAGCAAGGTATTCCAGTTTCTAACTTCTTTGTTTGGGGATTATCAACTGAACAACGCCATTGGTTAACCAATGGTGCTCCAATTCCTGGAGTTAACGATGTACGTTTAAGAATGGCTGATAAAATTGCGGAATTGATTGATGGAATAATTGAATAGATACTATAAAAGCAGCCCTTCATGGACTGCTTTTTTGTGTTTAATTTCGTATTATTCTGAAACATACGCCTAAAAAATTATGGAAGAAAGTTTCAAAGTCCGAAACTTTCCTACTCGGCTCAAACCGCCTCGGTCGTCACACTCTTATTCTGAAACGTGTTCCTCAAATCTGATTTCTCCGCTTTGCTACGAAAGTGAATCATTCCCAAAAGCGGAATAATCCCCTTCCTATGCAATGCTCAAAATCACCCAATTTGTTACACACTCTTATTCTAGAAATCTCCACCATGAACCTCTGCAACGTTATTTACTAAAATAAATGCTTGGCGATCCAAAGCTCTAATATTATTAATCAAATTTTGATATTCAGAGTTTTCAACTACAATCATTAACATTTCTTGATTATTGCCTGAGAAGCCACCACGAACATCGATGGCCGTGTAACTACGATCCAGTGAATCGCCAACAACTTGCTGCATCTCTTCCAATTTATCACTGATAACATAAATAGTTTTCTTACGATCCAAACCTGTCTCAATATAATTCATAACTAGTACCGTGATTACTGAAGAAAAGATGGCTAAGATAAATGCTTCAATACCTGATGAGAAAAGATTTAGAAAACAAACAAATCCGTCAATTACTAGAAGGCTAATAGCGGGTTTAAAGTTAAAGAACTTTTTCAAAATTAGTGGTGGTACCGTTGTTCCTCCACTTGATGCGTCAATTTGATAAAGTAATGCCACGCCTATTGCATATAATGCTCCACCAACAATGACAGCCAAGGTTCTATCATGCACTAAACTAATATTAGGTGTAATTGCCATACATACTGGTAGTAATAGACTTCCAAACGTTATCCGAGCTGTAGTTTGTTTACCCAATGTAAAATAAGATAGAATCAACATTCCAATATTAATTATAAAAACTACAAGTGCTCTATTCCAACTAAAGAAATCATCCAAAACAATCGCTAATCCTGTTGCTCCACCAGCAGCAACGTTATGTGGCGCGTAAAACATATTGATACTGACTGCGATTATTTCCAATGCAACGATAATCAATATTCCCTGTGTAATGGCATTAAATGTTCTTTTTTTCATTCGACCTCCGTATTGTGTTCTTAGATACTTATATTTTCCCATAGATATTATTTCAAAGTACAGTGATATACATTTTCTTATCGTTAAATTAATATAAAGGTTATTGACGTGTACAAAAAAAGTCGTTACCAATATTTGGTAACAACTTTTATCAATTAGTGTCGAGTCACAATTTCCACAATATTCTTCTTCGTAGCAATATTAATTGTAACGACTGGTTCCGTTAGAATTTTTTCGTACTCTGCCAAAACATCTTCAGGTAACGGAGTATTAATGGCAAGCATGAGAAGAACATCATCAATTGTAGTATCTTGATCGAGGTTCATAAAAATATTGATTTTTTCTAAAACGTCACGATTGAGTTCCGTCAAAATGGCGTTTGGTTTGCCACTCTCATCGGTAATAACAATCCCATGACTGTTCAAAGTTTTATGATTAATTTTGATAATCTTAATAACATCAAAAACCGTTAGCATATTTTTCACCCACTCAATATTCTTTATGATTAATATACTCTTTTTACACTAAAAAATAAAAACAAAAGATAGGTCGCGTTTCTTTGTTGTGGGTAG
>NZ_JQCQ01000017.1 GCF_001437605.1 Pediococcus argentinicus | reverse complement strand
GAACGTGGTCCGCGCCGTAATATTCTAACTTGTTATTATCATAGTGACGCAAGCCGGTAATTGCGTCACCATTGCTACCAAAGTAATACAACTGATTTCCCTGACTAGCATAACGATTACGATACTGAACATGATCTGTGCCATAATATTCTAGCTTGTTATTACCATAATGACGTAAGCCAGTTATTGCGTCTCCGTTGCCCCCAAAGTAATATAACTGGTTGTTGGCAGCAGTTAAGTAACGGTTACGATATTGGACATGATCGTTTCCATAGTATTCGAGCTTGTTATTACCATAATGACGCAGTCCTGTAATAGGTTGTCCGTCATTACCGTAGTAATATAATTTGCTACCTTTCCATTGATACTGATTACGGGTCATTTGTTTCGATTGGATTTTGTAAGTTATAGGCTTGATTTTCATTGCAGCTGAACTAGTGGCCATTAGTCTTACTTGTGTAGCTGGCTTCGTGTTAGGTGTGGCTGCAGTTACCGTAGTTAAGTTAATGTCAGCTTTTTTGGTCGTGGTTGCTTGGCGATTTACTGCACTTGAAGCAACTGATGTGGCCTTGTTGGTATTCTCGGTACTTGCTGCTGATTTGACTGCTGTGTTACTTACTTGGCTAATAGAACCAGAGGCAGCACTAGTTGTGTGAGCTTTTGCCTCATGGCTTTTGTTATTACTGGAGCTTACTTTTTGGCCCGTTTGGTTGGCGGCACTCGAAACAGCCTCGGTAGTAGCGCTTGAGGTAGCAGTTACTGCTTGACTAGTGTTTGAGTTGGCAGTTTCGCTGTCCGCTTGACTGAGGATACTCGAAGCAGCCTTGGTGGTTGTACTTGAGGTAGCGGTTGCTGCTTGACTAGTATTTAAGCTGTTTGTTGCACTATTGGGTTGGTGAGCGATATTTGAAGTAGTCTTAGCGACCTTGTTAGCCGTAGTGGAAACTGTATCTGCTTGAGTAGAATCATTGCTTGTTTTTGAATCAGCACTGACGGTTGTCCGTGTGACTGTGGTTGCTGTTTTAGCTACAGTTACTGTATCAGCGTGCGCAATTTGATCGTTGATGATTGCGCTGCCAACAAATGAACAAAAAGTCACTCCGGCAACAAGCCACAGTTTACCTGACTTGTACAGTTTATAATGCACAGTCCTTTCGGAATTTAATGGGTTGTCTGTTTCTAAGTCCATAATTATATCCCCTGCTTTGTATAATTGATGAGTTTCAACTTATATAGTAATTATAACACTCATGGTGGATGTAAGCTGATTCCTGAGACGACTTTTAAGAGAGCGTATAATGAATAAGGTAGATTGTAAAATTAATCCGACGCTGTTCGGACAAAAAAGATCAGCTTCCCTTAAAATGGTGTTTACCACAAACCCATCTTTTAGGAGCTGATCTTCTGTCTAGTATAACCTATTCTGAACGAATTAAAATAGAAACCTTTTGTGAACTAGGCCTGTCCAATATCCAAATGAGCGATCGCCTAAAACGATCACCTGCCACAATTTCTTATGAATTAGCTCGATGTGAACCTTGCCAGGCCGAAGTGGCCCAAACAGATGCCTTATCACTCGCTGTTACTGCTTTTGCGGCATAATTTAAGACAATAACTTTTTAAAAAGACTATAACAAATAGCCTTTTTTGTTTTGCGCAAATTTTTATAATTAGTTCTATTTTTAGGCTTTCAAATAAAATAATATTTGTAAATTATTAGAAAGCCAAGGTAATTATATGGATAATGCTAAAGGACTAAAAAAGCTGTCCTTAAGCGGAGCTGTCTTATCCGCATTTACTGGTTTAGCCAGTGTCAGTATGAATAATGCCAGTACTGTTCATGCATCAGTAATTGGAACTTCTTTGGTTTCAGACAAATAGCAAACAAATTTATCTGAACAACAAAAAGCAAAATATGATGAATCAAAAATCAGATCTGAAATTTCAGAATTTCTGCATCGTCACAATTATGATTCAAATTCCGCTACAGATGATGGTCGAACCAGTCAGAACCTATTTGTATTAAAAGATAAATCCGTTTTTAGTGGTCATGAATCGGGAGATTCTGATCAAGATATTGCAAATCTCGAAAAAGCAATTACTGATGCTTACTCAGGTAAAGCAAGTTGGCATAGCCTATATGTAGCAGCAATTTATCGGCAAATCTTTATGAGTGACAAATTAAGAAGGGCTTTTCATGGTCAGCAAAGCCATTTTGAAAAAACGATGGGGATTAAGTTAGAGTGGCATCATTTATTAACTGGAATGCAAACGACTGTGCTCCTTACCGTAGTTTTTTTATTAGGAATAGCAGTTTTACTAATTGTTGACTTAATTCGAAGCAAGGAAAATGTGAGAACGGTTGATTGAGATAGCAACTATGATGAAACAAGTAGACCAATGTTTTGTGATTATTGATTAAGCATTCCAAGTGAATTGCGAGGGATCAATAATGCCTATAAAAATCCGATTAAATTGGAATCTGCCTTAATTGCATCGGCACGCAGTCACATTACGATATTGGCCTAGCCAATAAACTATGCTGGATTAAATTGATTTTGGATAATTTTTAACATTACAATTTTTTCAAGATTAGTCTACCCTCAAGCAACATTTTGTGCATCAAATTCCCCCCTTTTTCATTATGAAAAGTTGTTCCATACTCAGACATAAGTTTAGAAACAGAATTAAATTGATTCCGTTTTATTTTTTGTTCTTTACTCTCATCATAAATAGAATAGTAAAATACCAAAGTAATGTTATTATCATAAATATTATAATAGTCAAAAATCGATTGAAAATATGAGTAATCAGCTGGAGCAAGTGAATGTCCATAAAAAGCTATAGTTTTAACGGTTTTGGGTAATAATTTATCTTGTTTCTCACTCGCTAAAGTCATTATTCGGTAAGTTTTTGTAAATCTAAATACTGGACTATTAGGGCTTATATTTTTGGAATCAATCCCGATTATTGGATGATCTTCAAGTTTTCCATGTATATTTCGTGTTATATTACACGAAGAGTCGTTTGTACAGGGGGTTGTATAGTTAAAGGACAACAAATTATAGCATTCATTATGAGATAATTTATTTAATAGTTGTTGACTCTTTTCTTTGTACTTTTCATCTTGTAATGTTTTTAAATAACCGTTGAAGTTTTTTTCAAATTTCTTTAATTCGTCAAATAAAAAGTCGTAAAGATATCTTTCGGATTGTTTTTTAATATCATATTTTAAATTATTTAACAGAACAAATAATAAAATCAATGTTTCTCGGTCTGCTGTAAAATCTTCTTTCAACTTCTTAATTTCTTCAGTAAATGACGCTTCAACAAATGATCTAGGTGTTAAATATTTAAGCCTAGCTATCATATCTAAAGATTTTTCAAGATCAGGTTCAGGATGTGTTTTATGACTTTTTATCGTTAATAGGTTGTTTAGAAAGTATTCTACATCTGCCCAGTTATTAAGCTTTCCTTTGTGAAAGTAAAAATAAAAATCCCAAAAAGAAATATTCTTTAACAACGAAGCGGTAAAAATCGATAAAAGCGATCTTAATATTCACGCTCAAAATGATCAGACTGTTTCCATTTCTTGCGAATTTTCATGTCTTCCCAAAAATATCGTTATAGATAGTACTCAACATACTAATTTGAATGATGAGTATCTAGTAAATAAAAATGGTAATCTTGAAATTAAAAAAGTTTATGATTTTTCAAAAAAACAATAACCCCAGAAATATTTGCCATTACAAATTATCCAGATAATCCAGAACTAGCCGATTTATTATATTTAACGCATACTAAACTAGTTTCAGTTTTAAGAAAGTTACCTGACTCTATACAGGACTCAGTGGAATCACTTGTTGCTAACGATCCAAGTGTATCAGAAAAGCGGTTACAATATAACGGATATGAAAATGCAAAAAGAGCTCTAATATTAGAGCTCTTTTACATTACTAGAATGATTTAAGGCTTATAAACTATTATTAAAACCCGGAAATTACCGATCTACCCCCAGTGAAATTAAATCATGTAACTGTTTAAAATCAGGTCTGAGGTCATAAGCGTGAGTGCTGGCTTCCATGACCACTTTTATTTCTTGTTTAATTCTCGCTGTATCTTCCTCATCAGTGTAACTGATCCAATTTATGTGCTCTAGCCAATCAAAGTAGGCGTGCTTACCTTTTCCATAACTGTTTCCCATTAGTAAACAAGGGGTTCCTGTGAGAACTGAGAATACCATTGCGTGCCATCGATCAGTAATGACTATTTCTTGGCCTGAGAATAGACTTAATTCTTTTTTAAATAATTCTTCGCGAGTATTCGGCGTAATCGTCTTAACTGTGTCTAAAACAGTATCCGTAAATTCAATAGGTTGGTGGGTGCTCAGCAAAGCTTTTATATTTTGAATAACCGTATCTTTAACGACTTTTTCACTATCCCGTCTGAGAACAAATAAGGATCCTTGACGTGTTAATTTTTTTTCATTCATAGGCTGCATATATAAAACCATATCAGGCGTAAAAATAACTTTATTGTTGAAGGTTGTCTGCATTCTATGATAACTTTGGGCATCTCGGGCTACTAACACTAAGTTTTGGTTCTTTTGGTAAGCTGCTTGACTTAACTTTTGTTCATAAATTCCAGCTTCATTGTCTTCAAAATGAATAGATTGTGGGAATGAGATAGTTAGGTTATTAGTGAAAGTCGAAAAAACTTTTCTACGTGCTCGCTCGTGATTAAGATAAAGATTGCCCATATTCCCACCACCAGTAAAAGCAACAATATCCTGTCTAGTTATGCATTGTTTAACAATGGGAATAGCAGCGTCATCATCTTCCTCTACTATTTCAATATATTGGTACTCAGGAAACTCAGCTTCAATATACTTTCGTTCAGCTAATGAGATTGCTTGGTCGCCAAGATTGGTGTAGCTAGGAACACCAAACATAAAAAATTTCGGCTGATCATTTTTAGGCAATTCGTTTACAACGTTATTAGGGTTAATATAAAAGTTGGCCATATTATTTTCCTCATTTCATTTTTATTTGTCGGAACTTTCCTGATAGGATTTTTTTATTTTTTCTTGATTAATAACAGTCAATGAAAGAAATAAACTGCACCCATTTGTTATGGCAAATACAAAAAAGACTGTAGCTGTTCCTAAAGCATTAATTAGCAATGGATAAACTAAGCTAATTGAAAAGTTAGTAATCCATGTAGTTGCTGTCGCAATTGACATAAATCTAGCTTTGACACTATTAGGAAATATCTCGGCCATAATCAACCAAGTGACAGGGCTAACAATACCTTGATGATTAGCTAGAAACAGGATAAGCATTATTAGGACCAAAGTATTGGTTACTCCCCGTGACAGCATGGTTGTATGCATGACAACACCCAACAATGCTAGAAAGATAATATTGCCTACTAATCCAATTTTTAGCATTTTTAAGTGGTTGTGATTAGCAATTATTCTGGTCCCAAAGATACTAGCAAGGACAGAGGCCAAACCAATTAATATATTCGCATACAAAGAGCCACGCTCGCCCATACCAACCTTTTCTAATAAGATAGTGCCATAGTACATAACTGTATTAATTCCTGATACTTGTTGAATCAAGGCAATGATTATTCCGATTAAGAGTAGGTAGACTAAGCGGTTATTAGTTAAAATTTGATTCCAAGTTAAATTTGTTTCTGTTCTGATACTTTTTTTGTGCCCATCAATGATTCGGTTAGTAGTTTGTTTTTTGAATCCTAGTCGATGAGCTAAATTACGTGCTCTTTTTAAATGCCCTCTTTGCACTAACCAGTTAGGACTTCCAGCAATATTGAATGAATTAATCCACAACATAATAGAGGGGACACACGCCATTAAAATCATCACGCGCCAAATTGGACTCCAACCACCCCATAGGCTACCTAGAAGGGCATTCATAATAAATGCTGCTAACTGTCCTAAAACTATAAATATTGCATTCTTATTGACGTTGTTAGCACGTACCTCTCTGGGAGATATTTCTGCAAGATACATTGGCGAAAGACTAGAGGCGGCACCAACAGCTAGCCCCAGAATAAATCTAAACGCGGTCATAAAGATATAGTTGATTGATAACGCACAGCATACAGTTGCAAGCGTAAAGATAACGGCAACCCAACGTAGCGTAACCTTTCTGCCATATTTATCGGCATACTTCCCACACAGGAATGCACCAAGGCAAGCTCCCAGGACTAATGAGCTTGATACGATTCCTTGACGGGAAGGAGTAAGATTTAATTGACTGGTCTTGCTCATAAAAGCCAAAGCGCCGTTGATTACACCAGTGTCATACCCAAATAGAAATCCTCCTAAAGATATGACGTAAACACTGTAATTTAATAGCCCGTATTTACTTTCATTTCTTTTTTGCATAGCTAATGCTTTCACTTCTTTCAGCTCGATAATAATTATAGTGCTCGAACACTAAAAATTGAGGTGACTTATTTATTAAAAAAGGCCAGTTACTACAGTAACTGGCCAAGCCAATAGCGGTCATAGATTCATTTAAAACAATTGCAAAAATTTCAATAAATATTTGCAGAAACAAAAAATTATTTTGTGCTACGGCTTAAAAAGAAAGAAACAACTGCTACAACCACTACCGCGCCTATAATTGACGGAATAATGGCCATACCAGCAATATTTGGCCCCCAACTGCCTAAGACCGCTTCACCAAGTGATGAGCCAACTAGGCCAGCAATAATATTACTAATCCAACCCATAGCTGCGCCCCGATTGGTGATGGCACCAGCAATTGCTCCAATGACTGCACCAACAATTAAAACCCATAACCAATGCATAAACTTTCACTTCTTTTCTGGGAACAAATGTTCCATAATAACTACAAGGACAATATACACTTAATAAGTAGGCAATACAAGGCAGTTGTTCGTGTTTTTGGGGATTTTAACTAAAAACTTCAAGTTGTAACCCGATCATCTAATATTTTGAATTAATTCTTATATTCACTTTATGCCTAACCATTAGAACACATATCTCCAGTTAAGCTCGGTGGATTACTATGTGTTAAATTAATGATTATCAGCTCGTATTATTAGATTTACAATATGGAACTTCGGTCAGATCAGCTGACTTAGTCTCATCATCTTTCCTTAATGAAAGGTAGATTGCAAATTTAATCCGAACACTGTTCGGACAAAAAAACAGCTTCCCTTAAAATGGTGTTTACCACAAACCCATTTTTTAGGAGCTAATCTTTTGTCTAGTATAACCTATTCTGAACGAATTAAAATTGAAACCTTTTGTGAACTAGGACTGGCCAATGCCCAAATGGCTGAGCAGTTAAAACGATCGCCGTCCACGATTTCTTATGAATTATCCCGCTGTCAACCTTATCAAGCTGAGTTGGCGCAAGCGAACGCTGAATCTAAGCGGGCACGATGTGGTCGGAAAACTAAATTGAATGCCAAATTAAAGCAAATCATTCTAAACCATTTACGTCTAAGCTGGTCACCAGAAGTGATTGCTCATGAACTTAAACTAGCTACTAAATCTATTTACAATTGGCTATATCAGGGGAAATTTGAATTTTCTTTGAGTGACCTACCTGAACATGGTCTACGCCAACGGCGTAACCTTGACCAACGTTCTAAATATAATCAATCATTAGGACGTTCAATTGACCAACGACTAATTATGATTAACCAACGTAACCGCATCGGTGATTTCGAAATAGATACGGTGGTTGGCCCTCGCGGGCATAGTAAGGTCGTTTTATTAACTTTACTTGATCGTAAATCACATTTTCTTTGGG
Source organism: Pediococcus argentinicus (assembly GCF_001437605.1). Classification (GTDB taxonomy): domain Bacteria; phylum Bacillota; class Bacilli; order Lactobacillales; family Lactobacillaceae; genus Pediococcus; species Pediococcus argentinicus. The sequence goes on along the minus strand of NZ_JQCQ01000017.1, from coordinate 28,509 downwards.
CGTATCAATTAAAAGATCGGACAGCAGCAGCTGTTAATGAAGCCCTAACGCAGTTCCTGGCAACTTTTAAGGGGCCAGTACACAGCTTTACTGTCGATCGCGGCACTGAGTTTAGCAAGCTAGTGTCATTTGAATCACAATACGGTATTCCAACCTATTACTGCCATGCTTACACACCAGCTGAACGCGGCAGTAATGAACGATTTAATCGGAACTTACGTTATTTTTACCCTAAGGGGACTTGTTTTGAGCACATTAGTGCTCAAGATTTAACCACGACGTTACTCGAAATTAACCAGCGCCCCCTTAAAGTACTTAACTGGCAAACACCTTACCAGGTTATGTTGACCAATTTGTCAAAAAATTCGGATTAAATTTGCAATCTACCTTATCGAAATTAATGATTTATTTGAGCTGTGGAAGCTAAACGCGGTTCTTGATCTCTCTTAAAATCTGTCTCACGTATTGACTACAATCCAATCTAAGATTCTTACGAGAGTGTCATAAACGGCTCCAGCTCAATAATAACAATACAAGCAAAATAACAGCTAACGAGGCCTGTTTAAAAAAAATGCTAATGTTTTTGCTAGAAATTGTGCCATATAATGCAACTAAAATAATGTACATCATAATTCCTAATAGAAGTTCAGACATGTTCTTGGAAACGAATACCGCATATAAGATAGCCATACCAATTAAACCATTATAAATACCCTGGTTTTTCAATAATAATTGGACATTCGAATTGGTTAGGTCATTCTTAGTCATATGGAAAGTTTTCCCTGTTTGCTGAGAAGTTGTAGCAAACGTTTCTAAATACATAATAAACATAAATTCTAGAGCAACTAAAATACCCATAGCTTTAATAATTAATCCCATTGTTTTATCCCCTATCTGTTCTGATCATTATATGATAATGTTGGTCATTTAACCAATAATTGATCTTCAGTTTGAAGCCCAGAAATTATCAGCTCTTGATAACTCTTCCAAGTTCTTTTGCTAATAATGCCATTAAGTTAATCCGGATAAAGTTGTAAATTCAGAGTTTACCCTAAATGGACAATAAACGTTATACTAAGAATATAGGAAAAGACTGAGATTCTATCGGGCACGGTAAGCAATTCTTGGATCTGTTAAAAATGTCTAATTTGAGTGTCTAATCTGTTACCGATAATGTAGGGTCAAATTCCGAGAGGAGAAGTCGTGATGAAAATTGGGTATGCCCGCGTTAGTTCAACTGATCAGAATTTAGCACGTCAAATCAAAGCACTTAAAAAAGCTGAGTGTGAAAAAATATTCGAAGAAAAGCAATCGGGAAAATCAACCGAAAATCGACCAGAATTACAAGCAGCCATTGCGTATGTTCGACAGGGCGATACGCTGGTCATTGCGTCCTTGGATCGTTTGAGTCGTAACTATGATGATGCCAGTGATATCATCAAGCAGATCAGGGACAAACAAGTTAAAATGGAAGTCTTAGATGCGCCATTTCTGTCGATGCGCACTGGCGATTCAGATATGGATAAATTTATGTTTGACCTGTTAACCAAGCTGCTAGATTATATGGCCCAAACGGAACGGAAGAAAATTCGTGAGCGCCAGCGTCAAGGAATTGAAATCGCCAAAGCCAATGGGAAATATCGAGGGACGCGGCCCGCTTACGCCGCAGACGCACCTAACCCACAAAAACGGTTTATCTACCGCCGTATCGTTGATCAATTAAGAAACAAAGCAACCGGTGCCCCAATTAGCTATCGTGCAATTGCAGCTGAAACCGGTGTATCGGTGCAGACAGTAATTAATATTAAAGATCGGTTGGTATAGCTGTTAAATAAGCGGTATCTGAGCACACGTTCGTCATTTTGGATGAACAGATGATGAACATCTATACACCTCTCATGGTCAGATGGTTTATGAACATAAATTATGTTATTTCAGTTATAGATAAGAAATAAAAGGAGCCACAACTGTTTAGAACGGTCGCTACAAATTATTGGTTTAGTTGATAAAACTACTTATAACTTACAAAAACAAGATGTAGTTAGTGGGGCGCTCGACATTGGAGCAGGAGAAAGTGTGGGGATTATGCCAGTCATGGAGACGGCCCAGCAAATCATGCGTCAATACCCCGATGTTCGTGTTAATCTTCGGAGTGCGGATGAGGAACCCATCTTAGCTGACCTCGATGCAGGCATTTTAGAATTTGGCATTATTAAGGGAAATCGCCCTCTTAATAATTACAACACTTTGGTTTTACCAGCTAAAAATCATTGGTGCGCCATCATGCGAGCAGATGAACCGTTCGCCCAACAGGAAAAAATCCGACCAATTGATCTAGTCGGTCGTCCTTTAATTACTTCGCGTCAGGCTTACAAACACGGTTTATTCCAAAAATGGAGTAACACCCTTTATGATCAACTTAATTTTGTGGGAACTTTCAATTTGGCTTTTAATGGTAGTTTACTAGTCAAAACGAGAGCAGCAATTGCACTTTTATATGATCAACTTGTGGACGTTTCACCAGCAAGCGGTTTTCGCCCGCCCGCTTAATCCTGACATGTCAGAAGCGAACACACTCATTTGGAGTAAAAATCGAAATTTACCCAATTTAAATCGATTATTTTTAGATACTTTACAAAAAATTTAGCTCAACAAGGAGGCTCTGATGCCTAAATATACCGTTATTTATAATGAAGATGCTGGAAAAAATGATAATAAATCCATCGCTGAACGTTTTCAGCAAGCGGCTGAACGATTGAAGCGATCAACCACCTTAAAGGCCACGTCTAGTCGTCAAGAAGCGCTCGATTATGTAGTTGATCATATTGATCAACTGGATACAGTTATTACGATTGGCGGAGATGGCTCCATTAATACCGTGTTTTCAGCCTTCCTTAAGGCTAAAAAATCAGTCAAAGTGGGAATTATTCCTGGTGGTACCGTCAATAATTTTGCTAAAGCACTCAAAATTCCTCAAGATGAAGAAGCCGCTTTTGATACCATTCTTAATGGTCATCTCCTCGCTGTGGATTTGGCCCATACTGAAGACCGTGCCATCATTAGTAGCCTTACACTTGGAACCCTTGCTGATATGGCCCGCTATGTCGGACAAGATGAAAAGAAAAAATGGGGACCTTTAATTTATTTGAGTAAAGGAATTCGCCAGCTAATTGCTAAAAAATCTTACCAGATTAAAGTTAGTACTGCGGATGGCAACCATGTCTATCGCACGCGCTTTCTATTAGCAACCACTACCAACTCAGTGGGTGGTTTTACTAATTTTGATACATCTGCATCTCCAGCAGATGGGAAAATTCACTTAGTTATCCTGAAACATTTTTCATTCATGCGTCTTTTAGGATACATAAGTTATTTCTTAACTGGACGTTTTCGGGATATCAAAGATGTTGATCAACTTACCGCTCAGGAAGCTGAAATTTCTGCCGTTGATTCACACTTGAAGGTTGAAACTCGAATTGATGGTGATCCTAGTGACCAACTCCCCATCAAACTGGGCGTAGAGCAAGGCTTCGTTCAAGTTATGGTACCTAAATAATTTAACTCAAAATAAAATGGACCAACGCAATCAAAGCGTTGATCCATTTTTTATATTATCGAACCACAGTTACCGTGATGGGAGCATACTTCGCCATGTAGGCTGCTTGGCTACCAAAATGTCGTGCTAACCCTTTTTTAGACTCTGCGCCAACCACTAACAAATCGGGTTGGACAGCTGGAATAACTTCTTCCACAATGGTCTCGCCCGGATCGCCTTCCGTAACGAGGATGACGGTCAAACAGCACTCGATGGTCTGAACGGCGTGACAACACCCTCTATATGCAACAAGATGCCTCTGATGAAGCTCGCTTTAAAGAAGTTTTTGATGATACTGTTTCTAAGTTTGGTAAGCTTGATATCATTGTCAACAATGCTGGTATCGCCATTGCGAAAGATGTTGAGCACACCACATCTGACGAATGGCATCAATTGCTGGGAATTAACTTGGATGGTGTTTTCTACGGAACAAAGTACGGCATGATTGCAATGAAGGACCACGGTGGCTCCATTATCAACATGTCCTCCATTCATCGGTGACCCACTATTGGCTGCTTACAATGCATCTAAAGGTGGCGTTCGCTTATTCAGCAAGTCTGCAGCGTTGTATGCCGCAAAACAAGGTTACGGCGTGCGCGTCAACACTGTGCACCCTGGGTACATCAAGACACCACTAGTGGAAGCCCAACCAGGAATGGAAGAAGCTCAAACAAAATTAACACCAGTTGGTCACATCGGTGAGCCTGATGATATTGCAAACATCTGTGTTTACCTCGCTTCCGACGAATCTAAGTTCGCTACCGGATCAGAATTTGTCGTCGACGGTGGCTATACTGCTCAATAAAAAATTCAATTTCATTTTTATGCGTTATAAAAGCCCAACTCTGACGAATTGGGCTTTTTGCGCTTTATTGATTAAATTTTAAACTGATCTGAAACTGGTTCGTTTGCGATTTCTGTACCAGCGTCAGGACCTGCATTAAGACTCACAATTCGGTCAACGGAAATGACAACCGCTGCAATTAAATCAGGCAATTGATTGTCCACTGCATACTGATGAGCCGCCTCAAATACGGGGCCATCTTTATAGATTGTTGCGTACCCTTCAACTCGCAGCCCAATCTTACCTGGATAAGGATGAACGGCAACGGCTATCTTATGGTTTGCCTGCAAATTGTGCCAAGCTTGGCGCCCAGTTTCCTCATTATAGATTAAATGTTCATCGTCCATGACTCTCAGCGTGCCCTTTGGACCAATTTGTGGATTTCCATCCTCATCAACGGTCGCAATAAACGGAAACGCTTGTGAAATCAAATCCTTCATTTCGGATGTCAACTTTGCCATACTGAAACCTCCTCAAACTTAATTGAATCCAGTATATAAGATATCACCTCGTCACGCAATTTTTCTGTTCTCTAGTAGCGATTCTTTATTACTTCCCCTGTTCACGCATGATGATCATCGCTAACCCAATACCAGTTAACAGACCGAATGATTCATTTACAGTGACCGAAAACGCATCTGGATGGATGTAAGCTAGTTCCTGAGACAACTTTTAAGAGAGGGTATAATAAGTCAATCGTCTCTTAAAAGAAAGGAATTTTTACATGCCAACTCATTATGACAAAGAATTCAAACAGAATATTATCAATCTCTATAAACAAGGTGAATCCGCTGCTCAACTTGCCAGAGAATATGACATTGGCTATTCCACTGTTCATAAGTGGGTCCAAGCCCAAACTCAAAACAAGTCAGGTAAGACCCCTGATGAGATTAAAGCAATGGAGGAACGCTTAACTGCTTTATCCGGGGAGAACGAAATCTTAAAAAAAGCCCTCGGCTTCCTTGCGCAGAGATAACCGATATCTTTGATTATATCCAACAAGAAAGACAAAATTACCAGGTAACTAAGATGTGCCGAGTCATCGGGGTTTCAAGAGCGCATTACTATCGCTATAAAGCCCACAAGCCCTCAAAAAGAAGTCTGGAAGACAAAGATCTGAAACAGCGGATCTTCAGCATCTTCGTTGAATTCAAACAAAGATATGGCGTCATGAAGATTCACTATGAATTAAGTAAGGAACTTCAACCTCTGCAGCGCCACTGCAGTCCTCGCCGAGTCTCTCGGCTCATGAAGGAGATGGATATTCACTCGATTACAATCAAGAAGTGGAAGGCCACCTCTTCCTACAAACAAGCGATTCAACAGCGTCCCAATCTGCTTAAGCAGGATTTCTCCACCACTGGCTTAAATCAGAAATGGACAACTGATATTACTTATATTCAGACTAAGCGTGATGGTTGGTGTTACTTATCAACCATCACGGATCTGCACTCCCGTCAGATTATCGGGTATTCCTTTTCTAAAAAAATGGATACCAAGCTGATCATGAAGACACTTGAAAGTGCCGTTCAGAATCGGACAATTACTGAAGACCTCATCATTCACAGTGACCTGGGTACGCAGTACACCAGCGATGAATATAACAAACGCTTAAATGAACTACATATCCACCACTCGTACAGCCGTAAGGGTTGCCCGTATGACAACGCCCAATGGAATCTTTCCATGCTTCACTCAAAAAGGAATGCGTTTACCCAATTCCAGTTTTTGAAAATTATGAAGCGGCAGCTTCAGTCCTCTTTGAATATGTTCATTCCTTCTATAATAGGAAAAGAATTCATAGTTCACTCAGCTACCAGACCCCCTTGCAGGTTGAAATCACAACGATTGCGAACCAAATGGCCGCATGATTTAATGCTTTCCATGGTTCAAATAAGTTATTAATCGAAATTAATGATTTATTTGAGCTGTGGAAGCTAAACGCGGTTCTTGATCTCTCTTAAAATCTGTCTCACGTATTGACTACAATCCAATATGTTCTATTCTTAGATCACCCATATAGAATGGGAGAAACTATACCCTATAATTCTTATGGAACAGATAGGCTTAATAGTTGCAGTATGCATAGGAACTATGCTTATCCCATCAAGAGGATATTTGAAATCAAGCCCTCTATAGAATTAACAACCCTTAGGAAGATTGGAATCACTCCGCCACAAAATTATTTATATGTAAGCAAAAACAAACAACTGGTCGATTTATTAACCAATAGAGATTTTACTTGTTTTGAACAACTAAGCTTATTCAAAAGTTTCTAATAAGTCTAGAACTTGGTAATTTAGACCACTATTGATAATAGATTGACAAACAGCCATTAGGGTATACCCTAGTGGCCAGATTAGTTTAGTCAAATAAAATTTTTGATTGGTTTCTTATAAGTGCATATAATTGCATTATCATTACCTGTCCTGCTACACTTACAGTAAAGGTGGTGATGATTTGCGTTTTATATTTAAGGTTTTAATAGTAGTAGTTATCATACTTACATTCCCTTTGTCCGTAGTTCTTGTCTTTAAGAATTGGTCAACAGCCATTGGCACTAGCACCCCCGTGTCATTAAAGTTTGATTGGTTAGATCATTACGAACCGATATACCTTTTTTGGAGTGGAGTAATTCTGGCGGCGGTGTTAATTATTTTATTGCTTATCGCACTTTTTTGGCCACGGTCACAGTCATTATATCTTCATCAAAAGTCTGATGGTCAAGTTACCATCAGTAAGAAAGCTATTGAGCACTTTGCTCTTTCAGCACTTCAATGTGAACCCTTTATTGGTGACCCCAAGGTATCAGCTAAGTTATCACGGAAAAGGATCACACTTAAAATATCGGGTGATCTACTAAATTCAGTCAATGCCAAGAAACAGACTGCAAATTTTCTCAATCAATTAAAAAAAGATTTGCGTATTTGTCTTGGAATTTCTGAACAGAAAAGAATCAAAATCAGACTCGTTGATTTTAATGAGTCGGGCGATAATGGGCAACAATCTCGAGTTGTCTAGGAGGTGATAACGTGACCGAACTCATTAAAGCCTATTTTTGGCCACTAATTGGTGGAATTATAGGATTGCTCTTAGCGGTCCTTATCATCACTTTTGGATTTTTCAAGACGCTTTTTGTTTTGATTTTTATGGTAATCGGGATTACTGCGGGTTATTATATCCAAAAAACTGGTATCTTAACAAATGTTTTTAAATAGCTGTTTGAATTATAAGGAGGAAAAATTATGCAGAACGGAACTTCAAGTGAAAAAACAACCAACGAAAAGTCTGGCATTAAAGGCAATTTAACATTTGATGACAAAGTTATTCAAAAAATCATTGGTATCGCACTTTCTGAAGTAGATGGTTTATTAACCGTAGATGGCGGCTTTTTCGCAAATGTTGCTGAAAAACTAGTTAATACTTCCGATGTCACATCGGGAATTGATGTAGAGGTTGGAAAAAAGCAGGTTGCAGTAGATCTCGACATTGTTGCTGAATACGGCATTGATATTTCTAAACTATATGACAAAATCAAAAATGTTATTGTTCGTGAAGTAAAAAGCATGACCGACTTAGAAGTAATTGAGGTGAATGTGAATGTTGTTGATGTCAAAACGAGGGAGCAACATGAAAAAGATTCGATTTCTCTACAAGATCGCGTTAGTGATGCTACAGATAAAACGAAGGAAGCAGTCAGCAAGGGTGCGAAAAAATCGAAGGAAACATTAAGTGACAGCGTTGATAAGGTAACGCCTGACAATAAATCTAGTCGTGTTAATTAAAGGAGAGAGTAACTATGGGACTTATTTGGTCATTAATCGTCGGAGCAATCATTGGTGCAATTGCTGGAGCAATAACTAATCGTGGTGCTGCTATGGGCTGGATTGCAAACATCGTAGCGGGCTTGGTCGGTGCATGGATTGGTCAAGGGCTTCTTGGCACTTGGGGGCCTTCATTAGCTGGTATGGCACTGATACCATCGATCATTGGTGCAGTTATTTTAGTTCTGATTGTTTCATTAGTTGTTGGTCGAACCAGTAAAAAGTAAGGGGGATTTTATGGACGTCTTGAAAAGTGTATTTAAGTTTATGATCGCTTCTACGCTCATTGTAGGTGGTGTTCTCATCGGTGGCACCGTCTTCGCTGCTAAGAAGGTAGATGGCATTGGTGATAAATTGCAACAAAAATTACATGGATAATTAGCCAAATTATCTATATTAGGCATCTTAGAACTTAAATAATCGGGTAATTGAAGATCCGTTAATCAAAATTTCAATTGGTACGATAATCTTTTATAAATATAGATGGGAATTTTTCGATAATTAATAAAAGCAGGCACTTTTTTTCGTAGGTGCTTGCTTTAATTTTATATTTGGTTAAAGAGCTAGTCTGCCTGTATAATAGATCAAGTAGAGAAGTTAAGGCGGTGGCTATTTCCAATCGGAGGTGGTGCTTATGGTGTTAAACCTTTAAAGCCCATAAATCCTAACGAAAGGAGTAGCCTAAGTGTCCGTTGCGGACGCTTTACAATTAATGCTGGCTTTCGGTACGTTTATCGTGGCCTTAATCGCATTAATTGTTGAGCTGATCAAAAGTCAGCAAAAAAAATATCCGCCTTAGCTCTGGCAAGCTAGCGGTTATTAAATATCGTTAAAATCTGTCACCGTCTTAAACGACTCTACATGGGAAGTCCTGTTCTAGCAGGGCTTCCTTTTTCTATACATATTATAGCATGACTATAACTGACTTTCGAATATTTTTAATCAGCTTTCTCGCAGTTTAAGGGAACACATGTTTGCTTTATGTGCTAAAATACAGGTAAAAGCTAATGGAAGTGATCAACTTGTTTACTGATGATGAACCGCATGGCGTGTTCTTTCTAATCGACAACAAAAGCTTCTATGCTAGTTGTGAAGCTGTTGCCCGGGGACTGAACCCCTTAAAAGTGCCTTTAGTTGTCCTTAGTGAAGCTCAAAACACTAATGGCGGCCTAATTTTGGCTACTTCACCTGAAGCCAAGCAATTATTTCATATCAAAGCTAATGTCTCACGTAAACGTGATTTACCTAATGATCCGCGTCTGTGGGTTGTCCCACCACGCATGAACCTCTATATCGAACGTAACTTGCAAATTAACCAAATCTTCCACCAGTTTACGACTGAAAAAGAAGTTTGGCCGTATTCAATTGACGAAAGTATTTTGGATATGACCCATTCATGGCGGCTTTTTGGGCAGTCTGTCCGTGAAGTAGCAAGGTTGATTCAAACTACGGTGCGGCAAAAATTAGGCTTATACACCACCGTTGGCATTGGTGATAATCCGACCCAAGCTAAGCTTGCCCTTGATGTGTATGCTAAGCATTCCGCTGACTTTATTGGTGAAATTCATTATGAGACTGTCCCACAAAAGATCTGGACGATCAATGACTTAACTGCTGTCTGGGGGATCGGTGAACGAACAGCTAAACGGCTAAACCGCCTAGCTATTCACAACATGTACGAGTTAGCCCATGCCAATCCTTATTTGTTGAAACAAGCAATGGGAATTATTGGCACCCAATTGTTCGCCACTGCCTGGGGAATTGATCGAGCACAGGTTACGGAACCCGCTAAAGTCAAATCAGCAAGTCTAGGAAATTCACAAGTATTGCCACGGGACTATCTTAACCAAGCAGAAATTGAAACGGTCATAAAAGAAATTGGTGAACAAGTGGCTGCTCGGCTACGACACCACCATAAAATGGCGGGGTGTCTGTCGCTAAGCATTGGTTTTTCTTACGCTGCGGCCGCAGCCGATGGCCGCGGTGGTTTTCATCAGACTTTAAAAATTGAACCAACCAATGATAACCAAGTTTTAACGCGACAACTATTATGGTTGTTCCGCAAAAACTGGGACAGTCAAGCTGTCCGAAATATTGGGGTTTATAGCAGCAAATTAAGTGCCAACACCGGCCAACAGCTTAGCTTATTTGAGCCGGCAACTACCCAGATTAAGGCTAGTCGGTTAAACCAAGTGATTGATGAAATTCATCGCCGCTTTGGCTTCACGAAGTTAGTTTATGCCACCAGCTTGTTAAGGGGCGGTACAGCTATTGAACGCGCTTCACTCGTCGGTGGTCATAATGGGGGCAATAGCTATGAATAACGATGTAGAAATTATTATGGGACGCTTAACCTTGCTGTTTAAGCGCCAGTCACGCACCCGTTACTGGTTGATGATCGCTAACGATCCTTACGATCAGACCTACAACGTATTTTTTAACAGTCAACGGGCTAACGAGCGCTTGCAATCCGTTCCTTTACATAAATTAGCACACTATAATTTAGCTGATTTAGAGACGCTACTAAAAGCTTTGCGACAAAAGATTAAACTAACGATCGAATTTGTTGGCTTTACTGGTGAACGCTGGCCTAAAAGTCAAAAGTTAATTCAACGAAAGCGGGTGCCCCTTGAATAGCCAAGACTTTGACTTAGATACGGTTAAGCATTTCTTTGAACATGATTATCACGACCGGGGCATGATGAAATGGCAGGGGTTCTATTTGTCCGATCATACCGCTGCCCTAAACCAACAAAACCAGCAGTTGAATGCAGTTTACGTCCCACGACCGCAGCAATCCTTAGCAGAACTGACGCAAGTGCTGGACGACGCGTATCAAAGGCAACAACTGGTAACGATTCAGCTAAAAACGGTTGACCAAAATAACCGCCATTTGCCGGATATAACGACTTTGATTCATGGCCACAATGCTAATGATATTGTGATTGATTCTGATTGCTTTGTCCCACTACAAGAAATTCGCAATGTGGCATACAAAAAGACGGAGAAGCTATAAAAATTAGCTCTCCGTCTTTTCTTAGCGCTTTATTTGCTGTTGTTCATTTTGTCTTGGCTGTGTGATCTTTGGATTTTGTCTCACAAAATTTTGCAACTATTTTTTAGCTCAACTGCTTATTTCTTGGTACACTATATCGAGTTTGATTTAATTGATAACATTTTGAGGATTACCTGATAGATACGCCCTTACATTAGCAATGGTTATATTCAATAACCGTTCTCTTGTTTCGTACGGTGCCCAAGCAATATGTGGCGTAATATAGCAATTTTTTGTTTTTAGCAAGGGACTGTCACTATCAATTGGTTCTTTTTGAACAACGTCAGTAGCGTATGCGTAAACCTTATCTTCATTCAAAGCTTTCTTAATATCGTCCTCATTAACCAGTTTGCCTCGAGCTGTGTTTAGCAAAATAACACCGTTTTTCATTTTTGCAATCGTGTCATTATTAATTAAATGCATTGTCTCCGGCGTTTGAATTACGTGCAAACTAATAACATCTGATTTCTTTAAAAGTTGATCAAGAGACACTTGTTGAACCCAAGTTTCAGAAACTTTTTTAGGGCGATTATTATAAAAAATGACTTTCATAGAAAAGGCGTGTCCTATTTGGGCAACCTTTTGAGCAATATGGCCGTATCCGATTAATCCTAAAGTTTTGTCTTTTAATTCTAATAGCGGCTTATCCCAAAAAGTAAAGTCAGGTACCTGTGACCATTTATTTTCATGAACAAGCCGATTATGCAAGCCAACCTGACTTGTTGCTTCTAATAGTAATGAGAAAGTAAATTGTGCTACTGCATCACTAGCATATGTGGGAATATTGGTTACTACGACTTTATTTTTATGAGCACTTTTAATATCAACGACATCGTAACCGGTTCCCATAATTCCAATATAATTTAGCTTCGGAACTTTACTAATCACGTCGTCATCTAGCGGAGTTTTATGCGTGATAACAATTTCAGCTTCACTAATTCGTTTTATAATTTCATTCTGATCATTAACTGGTGTACGGTCATAAAAAGTACATTCGCCTAAGTCTTGCAATAAGTGCCAATTTAAATCTTTATTTAGTTCATAACCATCTAAAAGAACAATTTTCATCGTGAGATATCTCCTATCTTTTTAGTGTTTCGCCTGTATTCCGTTCTGCTTGTCTAATTTCTGGATTCCGCCTCACAAAATCTTGCAACTGTTTTTGAGTTCGATTACTGATTTCTTGGTGAACAGCATTTAACTGGTTTTTTAATCCTGATTTCTGTTGGGGATCAGTCGCTTGCTGAACTTGTTGTTGCAAGCCTTGATACGCCTTATTAAGTTCCTGGGCTGATCGCTTTTTTAGATCATGTTCAGGTTCTTTTTGTGCTTCCTGTAAGCCTAATTGTTTGGTTAACCCGTCACTAAGCGCAATCACTTTGTTGCTCACTTGCTGGATCTCACTCAAAGCACTATGGATCACGACTTTGTATTTAGCCCAGGTAGCCACATAACCAAGTGAGTAGTTACTGGTATCAACGCCAATATTTTGCATGGCAACATATGCGACCGCTTCGGCTTGGGTTTCCTGATAGGCTCGTGGGCGATCTTTAAAAGCTGCTTTTAATCCATGTAGATGACTATGCGCATATTCGTGATACAACGTCTTTAATTTTAGGGCATTGTCAGGTTCATCACCACCAATGACGATTTTATTAGTGCTAGGTTGAAAGTACCCTTTAGCTCCATTTAGTTTCGCTAAGGGTGCCTCACTGACTTGCAGATCGGTTTGTTGGTTTAAATAATCTTTGAACGCGTTATACAAGCTCGTCACATTCTGATGATCGGCCAAGTTTTCTTTGACAAAATATTTAGCACTTAGGACTGGGTCACCACTAGTTTGTGCCACGTCGAAGATGGGCAGATAACGATAACCGACAATGGCGCGTTCATCGGTGGTATGAAGTCGCTTTTGATCAGCGGGTGTTAATTTATTAATAATCGGGGCCGCAATTCGAATGGCCTTAGCCCCCTTATTAACGGTGCGGTTAAAATCCGTCTGCCACTGTTTAAAGCCCGCGACTTGGGTTGCTTGCGGATTCTGGGCATAGATTAAATCAATGTTTCTAGCACTGTATTGGTGGAATTTCGCCAGGGTATTAAGATACTGTTTAAATTGATCACTATCGGTTAATTTTAGAATTTGCTGTTCGGCTTGGGCAACGTAATTTGAGACGGTCAATGTTGATAACTGTCTTACCTATGAATCGTACCACTATGACGACCGCTCTTCTGGTGCTGACGCTTCTTTTTATCCAATTCGTACTCCAATTCATTTTGTGCTTTCTTTTGTCTATTAAGCTCGTGGTCTTGATTATTCTCATAAAGTAAGCTCATCAAGGTGTCTGATAACAATTTGTTCATATAATTTGCTGGTGTATTTTCTTTATAATTGACGGCTCGGTAATCAGGCATATTCTCTTTTCGGAAATCATCATTCTTTTGGTTGTGTTGTTTAACTGCTTGTTTAGCTTTTTCAAGTTGCTTAGTAGAAATATTTTTATCTTGTCCCGCTTCGCCAATGAATAGTTGCTGTGTCCCCCGATTCTTCAAAACACGTAATAAGTTCGCATTCTTTATCTCATCAGGCTTAACTTGTCCGCTCAAATAAGCAAGTCCTTGTTGATGTTCTTGGGTCGTGAATTTTACAGGCGGATTATTTTTCAATTTTTCTAAATCATGATTGCCTAGTGGTTTACGTTCAGGATTGTAATACATAACCGCTGTATATAGGCGCTCTTTTTCCGTCATTTTGACTTTATCAAGGCTCATATTAGGGAAAGCTTTACTCAAAACATTGTTATATTGCGTGTCAACCACTTGTTTAATTTCATTTACCGCTGAAAGTTCTTTGATATTTTTCTTCAAAACATCTTGTTGCTTTTCATCAAAATCACTTAATAATGTCCCTCTTGTACGCTTAATATCCGCTAGTTGATAGCCCTTTTTAGCTAAAATATCACTAATAGTTCCTTTGGCTCTTTGCTCCTGCTTTTCTAGCATTAACCAACTAGCAAATGGACGCCTGGTAAACGTCAAAATTTGTTGATTTAAAATATTCGTTCTTATCATTGCTAAACGGTCTTTTAGCTCATCTCCTGTAAACACTTTTTGTTCACTATCTGTTTCTTTAATTAGTTCACGTTTTTCAGCCATAGTTACCTGTTCAAAATCAACATCAGGATAAAGCTTACCAACCGTTCGATTAACCACTTTATCTAGTAACTGATTGGCTTCTGCTAACGACTTTTCTTGCTGACTAATCGTTACTAATTGCTTTGTCATATCTTGTCCGATTGCTTGCTTAATCATTGCACTGTTTTTCCAGTTAAATAGCATACGTTGTTTCTCGTCTAAATTCTCTAAACTGACAAATGTTTTTAGTTGTTTACTTAGTTGTGCAACCATACGCTTTTCATCAAATGAATAGTGACGTTGTAATGTTTCTATACGGCGGATATTATGAATTTTTTCATTAACATTTTTAGCTTCTGCTTTTGCTTGTCTTTGTTGCTTAACATTGCGGTTAAACTCTTGGCGTCTTTCTTTCTGTGAATTGATTCCCTCGTGTTGTGTTGCGACTTCATCAATACCCTGTTCTTCATATGATTTTTCATTAATGCGATCAGGAAAGTTTTTGGCTTCTAAAACTTGATTAACAGCATTCGCCCATGCTGTACGCCATTCCTGAACTTTGCCTCGTTTATCCCAATCAACAAGCCACGTTTTGTAACTTCTAACATTCCCTTTTTCGGTATACGTTTTATTCCCTTTCTCATCTAAAATATATTGCTTTTTGCTCTTAATTCCCCACGTTCCGTCTGGGTTAAATGGACGGTTAGTTAACATCACATGAGCGTGCGGATTATCTGGGTGATCGCGATGAATTGCCACATCGGCAACCATACCTGAATTGACAAAATTCTCTTGCACATATTTTGTTAATAAATTTTTTTGCTCTTGCTCCGATAATTCAATTGGTAAAGCCACGTTAAATTCTTTGGCATAACGTGCATTTGCTTTACGGTCTTTCTTCTCAACTTCATTCCATAATTGTTGCCTATCTTTTGCCCATTCTGGCGCATTTTTTGGCGTTAGAATAAAAGATTCTGGCATGACATCACGTTTATAAAAATAACTCTTTCCCTCTCTATCAGAGAATAATCTTTCCCCACTTCGATAACTAGCACTAGCAACTGCACTACGCATTTTTCCAGCGCTAATATTTTGGAAACTCATGTGAAAAATTGCCATGCTGTTATCTCCTTTCTTAATGGGTTTGGTTTTATTTTTTTTGTCGCCATTGGCGACTTCTGATACAGGTTTTAGCACAATTTACCCCACAATATTTTGGTGGGGTGTAAGTGCGCATTGACCTCGTTTCACTCGGTCTGCTGATTCTCTTAACTTTAACTTAGTGTATGCCTTCAGCTTCGCTATTTCAAATTTTATACTTTGACTTAACGTTTCTTATATGATATAGTTTTGGTGATTATTTCTAATATGATTGGAGGGATCGTTATGTCTCAAAGTAACTTAGAAAAACAAGAATCTAAATTAAAAGCCCTTAATCAAAAAATTAAGGACGAAAAAAATAAGATTGAACAACGGCTAGGTAAACAAATCATCAGTCAAGCCAATTTAGATTATGCTAATTTGTCTAACGATCAGATTAAGCTTTTAGCCAAGCAATTTTCTGAATTTTTAAAGGTAAAGTCCGTAGATCATTAGCCATACGAGATGGGGAAATTCCATGTCTAATCAATATGAAAAACTAGTCGAGCAGCAAGCGCGTTTAAAACAAAAAATTGAGCGGGAAGATTTTAAATTACGGCAATCTAAATACTACGAAAATCGGCAAGCTCGCAAAGCCCGTTCTCGCCGATTAATTCAAAAAGGGGCTTTGCTAGAAAAATACTTTCAAGCTGATAATCTCTCGGTTGAACAAACCGAAGAGCTTTTAAAAACATTTGCTGACTATGTTAACGCCCATAAACCAAATAAACTCAAAAACGATCAGCCTAATAACTAGGCCGATCGTTTTTATTTTCTGAATTATTCATGGGATTTCTAATTTTTAAATCTGGATTATTTTTACCAAATTCATTTAGTTGTTTCTGTATAGCTGATTCAAAGGTAATTTTTGGATTTATCCAAGGAAAATTACGTAAATTATTTTTGATCACCTGGTCATGCTCTCGTCTGTAAACTGATACAAATTTTTGGCTATTATCGTAGATCACGACATTATCAGCTTTGAATGCAACTATTGCTAAATTATGATTTGATTGATTATAGCGTTTTTTAACAATTTCATCTGGTACTCCGTGCCCACCTTTTTTGACCCGTTCATGAACCCGATTAATTGCTACTCTTTCGTTTTTTAATGCCACGTATAAAAGCGTGACCTCAAAACCATTTTGGTGAGCCCGCTCAATTAAATTTAATTGTGCCTTTCCTTGCCCAGCTAAGATTGTTTCAACATGAATACTCGGCCCGGTATCTAAAGCCGCGTGGAGTTGTTTTATTTCTTCGCGCATTGCCCTAAAGTTATCACGATCTTTATGCCAATCGCCACCCATTTTTTGTAGGATTTCATCGGCATTTAATCGTTTGGAGTGAGTAAATAATTCGGGTCTCGCGCGATATAAAGTGCTTTTACCAGCACCGTTTATCCCAGCCACGATGATGTATCTCTTTAGCTCACTCATGTTAAATCACGAAATGCTTTTCGTTGATAATTTGTTCTTGGCGTTTATCTAAGAGGTAAGTGTGTAACGCGTCAAACAACTTGCGCTTATCAGGATCTGGATTATGTGCTGCTTGCTCCCAAATGTCTTGAATATCGACTGCCCAGGGGTCAGCCAACAATTGCTCAATTTTTTCAACTTCTTTGCTGGATTTGGTCATTTAAAAAGCTCCTATCCCATTTTTTTAGTTTAGCTATCGCCAATTCAGCCACCCAAGGTGCCTATTTTTGCTTCTAAGCGATTTTAAAGCGATTTTAATATAATTATGCATGTAACGCTTAAAACGGCTTAAATGAGCCCATATGACGTTTAATTCCAAGAACGCTCATTGTCAGTGTTCTGTTCTTCGGGGTGTTTGGCCGCATATTCTCTAGCTGCTTGTTTATTCCACCAAACGCCAAATAGGTTTTGCATGGTGCCGTACAAGTAGTTTTCCACGTTCTTGATATGCTTCTCATTGCTTCTTAGGGCGTTAAAGTAGCGTCTCAAGGCTTTAGTCATCAAAGGTTTTAGTTCTTCGTCGTCAAGCGGGATTATGACGCCAATATCTTGATGATCCTCTTCAACTCGGTACTTAGCATTTAAAATAATACCAATGAAGCGCCGCATTTGTTGCGGAGTACGGCACCAAAAACTAAGTAGTTGCAAAGCTTCGGGTTCTAAGAAAACCGGTAAGCCACTGTCTTCATCAGTTAAGAAGTCATTAGCATGGCTCACGAGATCATGGTTTTGCTTTTCTAGTTCTGCTGGTGAGAATTGGACTGTGGAAAAGTCCAACTTTTGAGTATCTATATTATATCTATTAGTATCTATATTATTAGTATAGTCTAGATCTTGTCTCTTTTTGAGAAGTCCGCTTGTACCAAGGGGTTTAGGCGATTTTATTGGCTCTCGCTTAGTATAAACGTCTTTTGCTGTTACTTCCAAATCTGCCAAATATAATCTATTTGGTTCGTTTTTGCCTGACCTTGGATTAAAACCCATATGTTTTTGATACAAAAGGTTTGCGTCCATTAATTCGTGTTTAATCTTATTGATTTTATTATTTGACCAGTTTCGTAAAATCTTTGGTAGCGTCAAGAATCTTGTGTAAATGCATAAAAGATTTCTGAATTGTATAGAAATAGGGAATGCCTTCCCTTATGATATTTAGTAACCATCACAGGAGGCATTCCCCATGAATGAACTTACCACAGAAATTATCGCTGCACTAGCCCAAAAGCAAGATTTGGACGAAGTTTTTCGTCACCACCTCGAAATTGCGATTAACCAGCTGCTTCAAACCGAATTGGCAGAGTTTTTGGGTTACGAACGCTACTCATACGCTGGGATTAACACTGGTAATAACCGCAACGGCAGTTATGAGCGCTCGTTTGATACGAAGTACAGCCAACTTAACTTAACCATTCCTCGAGATCGCAATGGCCGGTTTGAAAATCATACCTTGCCAGCCTACGGTCGGCACAGTGATAATTTAGAAACAACGGTCATTCAGTTGTATACCAAGGGAATTACCACTGCTGAAATTGCCGAACTCATTGAGAAAATGTACGGTGCTCACTACTCCAAAGCCACGGTTTCCAACATGACTAAAGCCGTTCATATTGCGATTGGCATTCGTCCAGATGGTACGAAAGAAGTGCTGAACTACCAAGTGGCGCCAACGGAATCGACTGGAATCTGGACTGAACTGCTGGGAACCTTGATCAAGCAGGGCGTTAAAGATGTGCTGTTGTTTGTGGCCGATGGGTTAGTTGGTTTGGATGAAGGCTTGAATCGGCATTTCCCTAAAGCCAAACGACAACGTTGCCTGGTTCATGTTGGGCGGAATCTGACGAACAAAGTTCGCGTAAAAGACCGCAAGGCCGTGATCAGTGACTTTAAACAAGTTCATCGGGAAGCCAACCGTGAAGCAGCCGAACTGAAAATGAATAAGTTCGCCAACAACTGGCATCAGACCTATCCCAAATTAATCAAAGATCTGCTTAAAATGCCGAATTTACTCACTTTCATGGACTTTCCACCAGCTATCCGGCAATCACTTTACTCCACTAACCTGATTGAGAACTTTAATAAGCATCTCAAGCGCACCACCCACCACAAAGAACAATTTCCAACGGAAGATTCACTGGATCGCTTCCTGGTTTCTCAGTTTAATGTTTATAACGAGAAGTCTCTGAAGCGGATCCACCGAGGGTTCCAAGGACTCCAGGACACCTTGGAAGCATCATTTATTTAAGTTAGATACATATTATATGTACGAAGGCATTTCATTTACACAAGATTCTTGACGCTACCTATCTAAGAGATAAAAAATCTAAGGGCAATTGGTAGCACTAAATTAAGAGATTTCACCCCGTACTTATATTGGTTCCAAATCTATCTACTTCATCATCAATTCCTTCAACATCTGAAAATACGCTTTGTTCCTCAATATACTGCCTATTCTGTAACTTCAAAAAAGCCTCAAGGTAATTAACCCAAGCTATTGATTCTGCTTTTCTTTTCCGATATAAAGCTCTTAATACCATTTCTAAAGTTGCAATTTGTGACGCTTGATTTCCTTTCCCCTTTTTTACAATTAGCTTATTAGATGAAATGGCTTGTTTCATCACCCTATTCAAGGTTGATGGAGAAATATCAAGAGCATCACGAATAGCCCTGGTTGACATAATAACTTTGTCTGCTCCAGAGCTAACTTTATTAATTAGTTCAATCACATCATTTAGCCATTCTGACACGTGACTATAGACGCGTTCTGTGCGAGGCTTCGCCCACTTGTACCATTGAACGTTACTTTCTTGCACCACAATGCGCTTCTCATCAGGTGTTGCCCAGGTATCTATTAATTCATCAATATAAAGTTTAGATGCACCTTTATAATTGCCAGAATAAGCGTCACGGACGCAACGCTGCATATCTCGTACGTCTAAGGGATCTTCAAGGTATGAATTAAACTCATCTAATAAATTGAAGGCATCGTTTTGGTTTTTTCCAGAAGAGTAGCACGCTAAGGCCAGTGTAAGTATAGTATTGTGACGTCCTAGTCCTTGACCTGGTTTAATGTTGTGCTTTGTCAACATAATTCTAAACCAAGCTTGATCGGTTTGTTTTCTATATTGAGAATGCGGACTATTAATTACTTTTAGATTGCTCTTACGCTTTTCCTTACTTTTTTGTGTGACTGACTTACTCCACATTAAAAAACCAGCAAATGAGTAGGTCAATTCTGGTTCAAAAAAAATAATATTATCTTCCCGCGGGATCCGAAAAATTCCAAAACTATTACATCCTACATCAGTAGCAGGTATTTTTCCCATAATCGTACTTTTTATATTTTCAGAAATCTTTCTAGCCGCGCTTAAAACAGGCATACTACCATTTTTATGTTTTGATAAAAATGCTGGGCGATCCAAGATATAGTAAATTTGATACCCTTTATCAGTTTTTAAGACAAGTGTGGGTAGAATATGGTCATCTAAGACTATGCTGCTATTAACCAGATTCAGGTTTCGATCTCTATCTAGAGCATCTTTAAAATCAATATCAACTACAAACGCATTAATTTGGCTTAGATTACGTTCTGAATGCCCTTTAATATGTTTACGGCTGTTATCATATCCTAACCAATTAAAGGTATTAGGTGTCCAATGTGTTAGTGTCTCAATGTTTTCTATTAATGCTTCTTCAGAAGTCACGACAAAACCCATGTCACGACTCATTGATGATTTATTACGAAAAACAGCAATTGAACCAGTCTTATTATCGTTATGTACTTCTTGATTGAGTTGAACTAGTTTACTATTTTTTGGTTTATATTTTTTTAAACCATTATGTAAAATAAGACTAATTGCAGACCAAGATTTGTAGCTTAATTTTTCCGTTACGGACATAATATTTGCACTCCTTTCAGAACGATATTAACCAAAGGTATATTTGTTTTGAAACAAATAGTAGTTAATGCCGTTGATTAAATCTAAAGAAAAAGTGAACCAGCAAATTACTGATCCACCGCGCAATTGAGTGATCAAAATGTGCTTAAAAAAGCCTACACTGCGACCCCACAAAAGTTATGTTCGTTCTTTTATATACTTTCTGGTATTGTCTTTATTAATGAAATATCATACAATACTTGTTGAAAGTTTTATTTTCTTATTTGTATTTTGTGGGTCGTCGTGAATGCCAGTTCACGACGGCTTTTTTATTTTCTTATTGATTACGTTAAGTAAAACATAAAGTAAAATCTTTGTAAAGAAACAATTTCACTTGTTTACACATGAAATTATTGTATACAGAGTATACTAAGTGCACTATGTAAACTATGTATGCAACGTATACATAGTTTACATATGCGATTGTTTTTAAAACCTTGATTTAACAGTATTTTTGTATTTATTTTTAATAAATAGCATTTGTATACAATGTATACAAAGTACACGAAGTATACAAATAAACATAAAAATAAAATCCCGTATACAATTGCAATGTTTGTAATTGTATACTATAATATATTTATCAAATAAAAATAAGAGGTAATCTTATGACAGAAACAAATAAAAACCTTGAGTATGACCAATTATATTTTGGCGCCGACGGAACTGTATCAGGTGCAAGAGACTGTACTGTATATGTTGTTGGGAATTTTAAAGGGGGCGTAGGTAAAACAAAAACGTTAACTATGCTTGCTTATACATCAGCCGTATACAAAAATCGTAAAACTTTAGTAATCGATCTTGACCCTCAGGCTAACGCATCGAGTATTTTAGCCAAGACAGGTGGCATAAAAATAATCGACAAAAATATTTATAAAGGTTTTATAGAAGGTGATCTAACTTCACAAGTAACTCCTATTATGGAAAATCTTGATTTAATTTCTAGTGTTACACAATTTAAGAACTTACCTAAATTGCTAATGTCTAAGTTTCCAAATAACGATGAAGCACAAATTAATTACTTAAACGAACTACTTAAACCTTTAAAAGAAAAGTACGATGCTATTTATATTGACGTGCCACCAACAATTTCTGATTTTTCAGACAATGCTATGATGGCAGCAGATTATTGTATTATTGTTTTACAAACTCAGGAACTATCTTTAGATGGAGCACAAACATACATTGATTATATGCAGTACCTTATTAACACTTATAACAAGCAACTTCAGGTATTGGGTATCGTTCCTTGCATGCTTCGTCCAGGTGGACGAGTCGATGACAAGATACTTAATGATGCAAAAAAATCTTATGGCAATAATGTATTAGAAACAATTGTTAAATATCAAGAACGCCTAAAAGTGTACGATGTAGAAGGAATTCATTTAAAGAAAAATATTAGCAAAACACCAGATCAATGGGATTTAAAAGCTCACACTGTATTTAAAAATGTTCTAACCGAGTTAGATCAACATCAACAAGAATTTGAGAAAGTAGAATAGGGGGGCGCAATATGTCTATTGATCCGATCTTAACAACTAATAAAAAAAGTACATTGGAAGAAAAAGAGGTTAAATTTACTGATGGAAATGATTTTACAAGTCCAAAATTTACTTCACCAGATATAGAGTTAGCTGAAAAAAAAGATTCTAACACAGTTAAACCTGCAAAAAGGAAATCAAAAAAAACTCAAACTCAGCGTCTCTCGGAAACTACGATTCTAAAATGTAGAACACTACAACCTTTTATGACCGAATTGGAACGAGCAGATAAGGCATCAATCGATGATATTATTTCAACGTTAGCTGATTACTACATTAAAGAAGGCCTACCTGATCGACAAAAAGATGTATTTCAAGGTATGTATGATTTAAACCTCAAAAGACTTGATTAAAGATTTCATTTGTATACAATGTACACGCTGTATACAAAGCGTACGAAGTGTACAAAATAATTTAGATATATTTCATACGAAAAAGAACTTACTCCAATTATGAGTAAGTTCTTTTTACTATACTTATCATTTGTATACGATGCGTACCATGAAAACAATGTATACATTATTTTCAAAAAAATAAATATAGTTATTATAATAAAATAATGCAACTTGAGAGTAGGTGTTTCTATATACTTATCACTTGTATACTAAGTATACCGTGCATACAATGTACACATTGTATGCAAAATATAAATATAGTTATTATAAATAAATAACTCAGTATGAGAACAGGCAATTGTATATACTTATCATTTGTATACTAAGTATACCGCGCATACAATGTACACACCGTACGCAAAAGTATAAACATAGCTTAATTTGAGTAAGTTCTTTTTATATAAATTAATTTCTTCTTACAAATATCATAAAATCACGTCTGTAAGGCGAACTACAAGCACATTTCACATTAAACCTGCTATAGTTCATTAATTGATTTAGCATAGTCACGAATTCGATAGACCTGTGTTCGTCCGATACCAGTTTCTCTGGAAATTTGCGCAATACTTTTTCCGTTCTTTATTCCGTTTAAAACCCCATTATATATGAAGCGTTTTGAACCATTTGGAGCATATTCTTTTTTTCTTCCTTTATATATGCCCTTTGTCTTAGCTATTTTTATTCCCTGACTTTGCCTTTTTAAGATTTTTTGACGTTCTTCTTCTGCCGTATATTTATATATTTCCAATACAAGATTTGTTAATAGAGCTCTTAAATTGCCGTCTTCAACACCGGCAAATGTAGGTAAATCTAGAACATCCAAAACTGCTCCTCTCCGTCTGATTTTATCAATAACATCTGTTAAATCACGCGAATTACGTCCTAAGCGATCCAAACTTATTACTGTAACTACATCGTCATCATGAATATACTCCAGCATTTTTTTTAACTTTGGGCGTTCCATGTTTTTACCAGAACTTTTCTCTTCAAATATTTTTTGAACTCCGGCTTTTTTTAAAGCAAAGATTTGACGGTCTAAATTCTGATCAGTGGTAGACACTCGTGCATATCCTATTTTCAATTTTTTGACTCCCTTTTTAAAGTATTTATGTGACAACTCTATTGTGTCATACATAAATACCGAGATTTCAATAAACTAATTGTAACACAATAGGGTACACTCTATTGTTACCTCTATACTGTTGGTTTAATATTATAATATAGCTTATAAATTTGATTTGAACTCTAATCCAGATTAAACAAATTAAAGTGTAATAGTTCACACGTTTGCACTATTAACCTCCACTTAAGGCAAGTTTTTATATCTTTTAAAGGAACCATAAATAATTATATTCCGTTACATTATTAAGGTAGCGTCAAGAATGGATTGAAGTCAATATTTGAGACAGGTTTTAAGAGACATTCAGGACCGCGTTTACCTTCCACAGCTCAAATAAATCATTAATCGTGATTAATAACTTATTTGAACCCTGGAAAGCATTAAATCAGGCGGCCATTTGGCTCGTAAGTGTTGCGATTTCAACTTGTAAGGGGGTCTGGTAGCCCAGTGAACTATGAATTCTCTTCCTATTGTAGAAAGCATGCACATATTCAAAAAGGACAGCAGCGGCAGTTTCATAATTCTCAAAGACCGGCACTGGATAAACACATTCCTTTTTGAGGGAAGCATGAAAAGATTCCACTGGTGCATTATCGTATGGACACCCCTTACGGTTGTATGAGTGGCGGATATGTAGTTCTGTTAAACGTTGATTGTAATCATCGCTGGTATACTGTGATCCTAAATCCGTATGGATAATCAGGTCCCCAGTAATGGTTCGATTTTTAACCGCGCTTTCAAGGGTCTTTAAGACTAAACCAGTATCCATCTTTTTTGAGAACGAATAGCCGATAATCCGTCGTGAGTGCAGGTCCATGATGGTTGATAAGTAACACCAGCCATTACGCTTCGTTTGAATATAGGTCATATCAGCGCAGCGGTCCATTTTTGATTTAAACCAGTGGTCGAGAAATCCTGCTTAAGCAAGTTGGACGCTGTTCAACCTTGGTTTTGGAAGCCGAAGCCGCTTTCCATTTATTGACGGTAACGGAGTGGATATCCAGTTCCTTCATGAGCCGGGAAATCCGTCTTGGGCTGCACCGAAGCTGCAGTGGTTGAAGTTCCAGATTCAATTCATGGTGGATCTTCATAACGCCGTATCGCTGCTTGAATTCCGCAAAGATCCGCAGAATCCGTTGTTTTAAGTCCGCATCTTCGACCCGGCGTTTTGAAGGCTTTGGGGGATCGATAACGATAGTACTGAGCTCTGGAAACACCGAGGATTCGGCACATCTTGTTTACCTGGTGGTGATGGCTTTCTTGGTGAATGTAATCAAAGATATTGGTTACTTCTGCGCAAGGAAGCCCAGGGCTTTTTTTAGGATTTCGTTCTCCTCAGACAGCGAAGCCAGTCGCTTTTCCATCGCTTTGATTTCGTCTGGCGATTTACCGGATTGAGTTTTGGCCTGGCCCTGGATCCACTTATGAACGGTTGAATAGCCAATGCCATATTCTCTGGCCAGTTGGGCAGCTGATTCGCCTTGCTTATATAGGTTGATAATGTTTTGTTTAAATTCTTTGTCGTAACGAGTTGGCATGTAAAAATTCCTTCCTTTTGAGAGACGATTTATTCATTATACCCTCTCTTAAAAGTTGTCTCAGGAACCAGCTTACATCCAGTTGTCCTTACTAACCACAAAATGTAACAAAACAGACAAAAAAACTGCAATTTACCAGGAAGAAATCCCATAAATTGCAGTTTTTCACTCTTTTAGGTTCGGTAGTGTAATATTGTCGTAATCAGCTTAGGAAAGCCTAATTTTTTAATTCCTGTTGAACATAGTAATCAATCGATCCCATCTGTTCTGGAAGGGTCGTCTTAAACTTATCGTTATTATCACCATCCAGGTAAGCGTAATCGCCATTTGGCAGTTTTACTGCTAACCCAATTCCGATGTTTTGCAAGGACGTTCCGTTTTGATACTTTGCAGACCACTGCGTAATCCGCGTTGTTGGATCTGGAGCTACACCGGTTGATAATGCCTTGGTAGTAAAGAGGTCGGGGTACTTGGCTTGTAACTCAGCCAGGTACTTGCCGCCATATTTCTTTTGACCTTCGCCCCCACCAATTGTGTAGGCAAAGTAAATCTGGTTAGCAAATGTCTTACCATGGACACTCATTTGTACACCATATTCGTTGGCCCGTGTTACAGTAACAGCTTCTTGACCA
This sequence comes from Pediococcus argentinicus, assembly GCF_001437605.1. Taxonomy (GTDB): domain Bacteria; phylum Bacillota; class Bacilli; order Lactobacillales; family Lactobacillaceae; genus Pediococcus; species Pediococcus argentinicus. The sequence goes on along the minus strand of NZ_JQCQ01000017.1, from coordinate 2,283 downwards.
CTGAAACCAATCATCTGGTTCATTACTAGGTCTTCTTGAACCTTCAAACCGGCCTTGTGCAGTGCGGCAATTGCGTTTGCCAATTCTTCACCACTACCGTACTTAGTTGGGTTCTTAGTCGTTCCTAAGGTGTAACGGTCATTTGTTCCGTAGCCTTCATTGTAACGACTCATTGAGAATGGCGTATATGCTGGTGCCATCCAGAAGTCAGTAATCCCAAGACTGTTAAATAATTGTGCATTCTTAGCAATAACATTGTAGGCATGTTCGTTTACACTAGTTGATTCAGGTTGATACAGACTAAAGTCCTCATAGATCAGATGTGAATCTAATGCTGCGTTAGATTCAAAAGTCTTGCCCGGCCGTGAAGCGACAGTACTAGAACTAGTCGATGCGTCCTGCTGTCCAGCTACTACAGGGACCCAAACACTTAGGTAACCACTAACGTATGGGTTGGCAAAACTCTTTACCTTAACATACAGGTTACCATTAGCATCCGTTGTCAGCGTCTTCGGGTTAAGACTGCCAGTACCATCATAAGTTAACCCCGCATCAGTGGTATCAATTAGGTTTTGATACTGCTGATTAGCGTGTTCTTTACCCATATTAATAATGTAGGTATTGCTTGCCATATCAGTGTTGTTGCCGACAATGACAGCCATCCCCGTCGTCCGACTAAGTGGATCAGTCCCAATGCTGTTAGCATCAGCAACTCCTTTACCATAGCGAACACTAGCAACGGCATTTTGACCGCACCTTTCGATTGATTGTCCACCACTGACGAATTCTTTTCTAGCTTTCATCAGGGTCGTAATTGCATCATAGTACATCGATTTTTCAGCCATATATGGCTTTGTTTCGTTGTATAAGTCACCGTAATATACCTGTGGGACAGTGTCCTTATTGCTTAAAAGAATTGCGTATTGAGCAGGCACATTGTATTGGGCATATTGTTTATAGGCTCTTGCCTGGTCCACGTAAAATTCTTGCCAAGCCTGGTTAGCATATTCAGCCTTGTAACCAGTGCCCATAATATCCTTCACACCAGGATGATCCTTGATAATCATCTGGTTAATAAGGTTCTTTCGCTGGTCATGGTTAGTAACGAATGACCAGTTTGGTGTCTGGCTCTTGCTACCATCATCATTAGCCCGGTTAACAACCGAGTTAGTGGCAAGGTGTGTGATGTCGTCACGATGGGATATCCGTCCAAGAACATTTTTAAGAGTGGAGAACATCGATGCATCCATGTATAGCGCTGGATTACCCTTACCATCCATTAAGGACTGACCATCGCTGTGGTAACCCTCGTTGTAAACCAAGTGATTATTTGCGTTAGTCTGATTGCCCTTAGTGTGGTAAAGGTCATTCATCAGTTGTCCTAACTGGTCAAGGACATCCGCGTCCACATTATCGGCAGCATCGACCCGAAAACCATCAAAGTTTCCATCTGGGTTATAGTTCATCAATTTTCCATAGTTGAGTAAGAAGTATTCCCAGTTAAGATTTTCCGCCTGGACAACGGGGTTAGAGTTGTCGATATCATTACCAACCAAAAGTTCTGGGCTAACGCTGTGGTTTCCCTGTTGATTATTAAGGGTCCGGTTCATCAGGCGGTAGTTACTGTCTGCATAGCTCGTGTTTCCCTTTGTCTGATCAGCAGAATTGTTATTAACAAAGATTAATTGATCATTACTAGTAGTCCCACTAATGTCTGGCACATAAGAAGAACTGTTAGTCAACGACAGTTCTGATGCAGCAGATAATGATGGGACAGTCTGCATATAGGCATTGACGTCATTTGCCAATTTGCTGGTACTCTTATTTTTCGCTATGCTTTGTTCAATTACATAACGCAGGTTTTGCGAGTCCTCATTCAATATCTTGGTATCAGTGCCGGCAGACAAATCCGCGACCTTAGCTGGTGTCAAACCATAACCTTCATTAGTGTAACCATGGCCGACAAAGTACTTAATGAATTGTGCCTGAACATCCTTATTTGGCCATGCATACATCAAGATTGGCCGCCAGTCACCAGCCCCGGTCTTGTACCATATCTTACCATCTTGGCTTGTTCCAATTGGTCGGTACCAACCACTGTAGCTAAGGTAGCCATCAACATTGTTAATGGAGTTGGCATCCATCGAATAGGCCAAGTTCTCCCAAGTACCAGCGTCGAGGCTCTTAATAAGCTTGTTTGTCCGCATATCATAAATATTAAACTTGCCGTTTTCAATTGCCTCACGGATGGTGACCATTGCGTCACCGTTACCACCGAAGTAA
>NZ_JQCQ01000016.1 GCF_001437605.1 Pediococcus argentinicus | reverse complement strand
ATCTGTTTTTAGATAACTCAAAGTTATACATACGATGAGTGTCAGTTATATTAGTTGTACTTTTTAAATGAATTAAAGATAATGAACATAAATGGAGGCGATCAAATGGATGATTTTAAAGACTATCTAAGTAAAATAAGCGATGAGGACCAGCGTGCTAGAACCACAAAAGTTCTCAACTGGGTTCACTCAGAATTTCCACAACTAAAAACACGAATTGCTTGGAACCAACCCATGTTTACTGATCACGATACTTTTATTATTGGCTTTAGCACTTCCAAAAAGCATTTAGCTGTTGCTCCTGAAGAAATTACTATCACAAAGTTTAGTGACCAAATTAAAGAAGCTGGTTATGCACATACGAAAGGCTTAATTCAGATTCCTTGGGAAAAAGATGTTGATTTTGAACTGTTAAAAGATATTATTCAATTTAATATTGATGAAAAAATAGATGCGACCAGCTTCTGGCGCAAATAAAAAACTCGTTTATCACCATCAATTTGGTAATAAACAAGTTTTATTTAATTATTTTTCAACTGCTTGTAGTTCTTGATTGTTATCCAATTGAGATTTGCCGTTCATATGTTTTCTTTGAAGGATAATCATACTCCACCATAGAAGACCTAATGCAATAACCGCAAAGACAATTAATACTAGAACTGATTGTGTAACAGTCATTGAACCTAATCCGGAAGAAATAGCTTCACGGAAAGCCATGATTGAGTAAGTCAATGGTAGGAATGGATGAATTGCATTGTAGAATCCATTTGTAACTTCCATTGGGAAGGTACCACCTGAACCACCAAGTTGTAACATCAACAGAATCATAGCTAAGAATCGCCCAGGATTATCAAAGGCCATTGATAGGAACATAACTATATACATCGACGCGACCGCAATTGCGATGGCTGTTAAGTAGTATTGACCGACATGATCAGGGTGAATACCAGCGACCATCATTACAGTTGCTTCAATGATTGCCATTGCAACAGCAACCACTGTTCCAACAGATACCTTACTTAAGAACCAATCTGTAGCAGTTCCGCCACGACGTGAAATCTTACGGATTGGGTAAGCAAAGTTAAATACGATTGCACCAACATAGAGTGCTAATGAAAGTACGTACGGAGCTAAAGCATGTCCGTAATTAGGAACATAACTGTAGTTAGTGTGTTTCAAGTCAGTTGGAGCAGCAAACATCTTAGCGTTCTTATCTCCTAGAGAAACGCCGTTAGCTTGTTTTGCACCATCAGAAAGTTTATCTGATAACAATCCGTTACCAGCAGCAACTTTCTTTGCACCATCTTTAAGCTCACCAGATTTAGAATCTAATGTTGCTGCACCATTTGCAACTTTATCCATGCCAGCTACAAGTGCACCTGTTTTAGATTGAAGAGTATTGATACCACCACTTAATTGATGAGCACCGCCATCAGCTTTATTAAGACCGGCAGCTACTTGTCCAGCACCATTTACTAATTTAGGCATCTTGCCTTGCATTGTTTGAAGACCGCCTGTTACTTGTGCTGAACCATTAGCTAATTTATTAATAACAGTTGATAGTGCACCTGTTTTACCATTTAACGCATCTAATCCACCAGCTAATTGTCCAGCACCACCAGTCAATTGATCAACACCGCTTACTAATAATGGAACCTGACCATTCATTTGTTGGAGTCCACCATGAAGTTGGCTAATTCCTCCGGTTAATGCGGATCCGTTATTTGCTAAGGCACCTGATCCTTGAGCAATTCTTGAAATTCCATCAGTTAGAGCAGGAGTTGAACCATTAAGGCTACTCAAGCCATTATTTAGAGCTCCAGCACCTTTTTTAAGTGCATCAGAATTACTATTTAACTCTGCAGTACCTAATTGCAATTTGTCAGAACCATTTTTAAGTCCCGTAATCCCATCAGTTAATTGTGGCAATTGACCTGAAAGATCTTTAATACCATACGAAAGACTTGTTGATCCCTTAGAAAGTTCATCAATACTTCCCGACAATTGTTTAGATGCATCTCTTAATCGGGCTAGATTCTCTGCTAATTCGTTATTACTAATAGCAGTACCACCGACAGCTGCGCTCATTGCTGAAACCTGTTTACTGATGGATTTTAATTGATAATTTAATGAGTTTTGTTTTTGATCAGTCCCACTTGTTTGGCTCACACCACTTTTTACATCGTCGATTGAAGCTTGAATTTGACTTATCTTGCTAGAATCTACTTTGCCACCTGTTGTTTTAGTTGTAGCAGATGTATTACCAGCATTAAGCGATGCCTTCAATGAAGCAAGATCAGCTGCCTTAATATTCTTACCATTAGCCCAAGCATCTACCTTACCATCAAGGTTGGATGTTGCAGATGGCGTTGTTTCTATAGTTGGAGATCCAGAATTCAATGAACCAACTTCGCCTTTGATAGCATCAAGTTTGCCTTTAACATCACCAGAATCTTGTGAGTCATTTGACTTATCTGATAATTGATTTAATTGGTTAGCTACACCAGCTAACCCTTTTTGAAGATCCTGCATTTTAGCAGCTACAGCCGGATCAGATACACTGGCAGTTAATGCTTCTAATCCACCAGTAATCTTTTGACTTCCAGCACCAAGTTGACCCATTCCACCATTTAAAGCAGTTGCACCGTCAGATAACTGATTAACACCACCTGGTAATCCAGCAGTTTGTCTTTGTAATTCTGAAATACCGTTTGCTAACTTAGAAGCACCATCATTAGCTGAACTTACACCGCCGGTATAGCTATTAATACCAGCATTAAGTTGGTTTGCACCCGTTGATAATTGTTGAATTCCACCAACAAGTTCACCGGTTTTCCCATTTAGCTTTTGAATTCCATCATTTACTTGATAGACGCCATTAACGTATTGAGTTGATTTTGTTTGTAATTCATAAGAACCATCAGATAACTTCTTAACTCCAGTCACTAATACTCCAGTCTTACCTTGTAAAGTAGTCAAACCTTTAGTTAACGCATTTGCACCATTATCTAGCTTTGCAACTCCATTAGTTAATGCAGGCATCCCCCCCTGGATAGCTTGCAAACCATAAGTCACTAATCCTGATCCAGGTGCAAGCTTATTAATACCGCCGGATACCTGATTAACGCCATCAGAGACTTGTCCTGCACCCACACTTAACTTATCTAAACCAGTTGATAACTCACTAGCTCCACTAGCAAGTAGCGCAACACCAGAAGGTAATTTTTGAACTTCTGTATCCATCGTTGCAAGTCCATCATGTAATTGACTAACACCAGTTGTGTATTGGTTAACACCATCTGAAAGTTTTACAGCACCTTTTTCAAGTTTACCGGCACCATCTGAGGCATCTTTAAGACCTTTACCAGCTTTTTGAACTAATGCAAACATTGTTGTTGCGTAAGACTTAGTTACTTGTTCACGCACTGTCGAGTTCAACTTTTCAGCACCAACATCACTGATAACTTTACCAATGTAGTTTAATGAAGCATTGGTTGAATACTTAAGTTGCATCTTTTGTGGATCTTTAGATGCGACCGTTGAGGCATTCTTTGAAAAGTTTTCTGGAATCGTAACCGTTGTATAGTACTTGTGATCACGCATCCCTGCTTTTGCCTTATCAGCTGAAACAAATCGCCAGCCTAATTGGTCATTTTTCTTAAGATTCTTTACCATCTGGTTTCCGACATCAAGTCGTTTACCTTGATAGTCAACTGGCTTATCCAGGTTAACTACCGCAACTGGTAAATTTTTTGTATCTCCATACGGATCCCAAACAGATCGTAGGAAGAACACACTATATAGGAAAGGAATAAAGATAATTGCAATGACTGACATCAAAATCAGCTTATTCTTTCCAATGAATTGCCACTCTTTTCGAATCATGTAACAAAACTCTCCCTTATATAAAAAGTAAAAATATTTCATTGATTCATTCGAATGCACGAATCAATCAGTTAAATAAAAATTTATTTCTTCCACAAGTTTTCATCAGCACGTAACACATCAATTAAATGCTGAACTTGATCGATCATCGCACCAATCGTCAAGCTGTAGATATTACTAGTACCATCCCTTTGGACAGAAACTAATCCTAGTTCCTTCAATTGCTTTAAATGATGTGAAATGGCTGGTTGTGAAATATTAATCACTTCAGTCAGCTTTGTAACCGTCATACCATGTTCACTTTCACCAAGTGTAATCATGATCTGTTGGCGACGTTCATCAGATAAAGCATCCAACAACGGGATATTTTTCTTAAATTCTTGGAGCGCTTCTCCGCGAGATACCTTCATGGGCTTTCTCCTTCATTCGAACATTCGAATATTTAAATACAAGGAATATCTTAACGCGCTGAAACAATGAAATCAAGTGAAAATTCCTGTGAAAGCGGTATACTATATGAAAAACTTTTTGAGGTATCTTAATTATGAAATTCACACCATATTTAACATTTAATGGAACTGCCAAAGCAGCTCTTACATTTTACCAAAAAGTCCTCGGTGGTAGTCTAAATATCAGCACTGTCCAAGAACTATTTCACCCTGAAGATCATGCAATCGGTCAATTAATCGTACATGGTGTTTTGACAGTTAATGATCATCTTCAAATCTCTGCCTTGGATGTAATTCCAGGTGCCCCCTCCGTTCAACCTGGTCATACTGTTTCAATGGGATTAACTTTCCATAACATTGTCACTGCCAGCTCAATTTTTGAAAAGCTAGCTGAAAATGGAAAGGTAATTATTAAATTTGCACCAAAGGATTGGGGCGGAACATTCGGGATTATTGAAGATCAATTTGGAGTTCGTTGGAATATTTCGGCATAGAATTAGAGCGTGGATTGAGGAACGCGTTTCAGAAAAGATAAAAAGAGAGCCTGGATTTTTTAATTCCAAGCTCTCTTAATTTTTAGTTTCTTTACATTCCAAGTGGTGCGCGTCCAACACCCATATCAACATTTTCATCTTCTGTAATCAAACGTTTCATTTGAGGAATTCGAACTGCACGGGCCAATTTATTAATGCGTTGCTGAATGGCACGTTTATCATCGTTATCAACGTCTTCATCACTAAGACTTTCAAAGTAAAATTGGAAAAGCTCTGGATCCAAATTACCTAGCACGGATGACATTGCATTGAATCCAACAGCACGTTTAGTCAGAATATTACTTTCGCCACCAATAAAGTATAGGAAGTCTTTTTTTAACTTGTCGTGTAAATCGACAACTTTTTGTGGATTACCAGATTCTTTTAATCCAATAACTTGTTCTGACTTTGCAAGTTCCACGATGGAATCAAGTTCTAAGTCAAATCCTGTACGTTTTGGATTGTTATATAAAATGGCATCCTTACCATCTAAAGCCGTTAAAATAGTTTTAACATAACTAACTGCTTCTTCTTGAGTTGGTAAAATATATGGAGGAAAACCAATCAAGGCTGCTTTGATTTTATCAGCCTTTGCAATTGCTGAAGCTAATTTAACTGCTTCACTCAAACGAACATTTGAAAGTCCGAAAATAAATTCAAATTCAGCAGGCCATTCTTCATCAGCTTGAATTGCATCAATCAATTGGATTTTTTCATCCGTTGTCATACTGTGTTGTTCACCGTTTGAACCACTAACCAAAACGGATTTGATACCCTTATCAGCTAGATTGTGAATATGGTCTAAAGTTGCACCGATATTAAGAGTTTCATCTTGAGTATCAAAAGCAGTTGGAACAGAAATGTGAAAATTATTTTTTAATGTCATTATTAAACTCCTTCTTCTTTTTCTTCATTATATCGCAGTTTTGGCCTACTACCAGATTCTAGCTAAAATCTTAATATATACCAATTATAGATATACTTTAAACACCCTGATTAAATGCGTGAGCATTTTACTATACATTTATAAGTAAAGTGATTATCATATAGTTCATAAGTTAATATAACTTAGGGAGGATATTACTATGAAAATGACAATTAAACCCGCAGCAGTAGAATATATTCAAGATAAAATCAACGATGGCCAACGTATTTTCTTGGCGTTAGATGATGGATCAAGTAAATTTTCAAAATTGGGTGGTTCCTGTGCGATCGGCAATAAATTCCAACTTGTCTTAGCCGACAACGCAGATTCGGACTACACAACTGAAATTGAAAACAATTCTGACTACAAAGTTTACACAAGTGGTGAAGAGTTAACCTTCCTTGGAAATGGACTTTCACTAGACTACAAGAATGCCATGCTTAAGCTAAGTGATAACAGTGGTATTTTAGATGGTGCTGTAACTATTATCCAAGCCCCTGACGAAGTAGCATCAAAAGATCAACTCAAAGAAGATATGCAAACAATTGGCGTTAAGAATTGCTAAGCCATTCAATTAATTAAATCCGTGATTGATGATTTAAAAACCATCTTTCACGGATTTTTTTATTTTAAATCATTAATCGGTTTTTGAACTTCAATTTTAGTCCCAAAATACTTCTTAGCGATCCACTTTTGAATATCTTTATCGTGATAAAGAGCTACTAATTTCTTATACTTAGCATTATCAATGCTACCTTTAGCTGTGGCTAGAATATTTATATTGTTCTTAGTACTCTGGTTGACCTTTTCATGGAAAATCGAATCACTCAAAACATGCAAGTGACCTGTTAAGGCAACCGTATTTGAAATTAATACCGCGTCTACCTGTCCCAGAACTCGGGGTCCAGTATGATCATCAATCTGTTTGAACTTGAGATGCTTAGGATTTTCAGCTATTTGGTCGATATTACCTAAAGCTCCCAGATTCTTTTTAACTTTAATCAAACCTGCTGATTGTAATAGTAGTAAACTGCGTGCCGTTCCGGCTGGGTCATTTGGAAATGCAATCGTTGCACCATCTGGAATATCATTAACATTTTTATATTTCTTAGAATAAATACCCATGGGTTCTAGATACGTTGTTCCAATTGCTCCTAGCTGATTGCTTGGGTTGTCTTTATTATAGGCTTCAAAATATGACCAAGACTGGAACGCATTAACATCAATATTTCCTTGTGCCGTTCCTTTATTTAATTGAACACTATCTGTGACTTCTTTTACTTTCAAATTCAATCCGGCTTTTTTTGCTTCAGGACTTTGTGCGATATGTTGCCAAATATCATAATCCGATCCAACTGATCCAATTGTAATCGGTGCCGACTCTGCTTGATGATGACGGACAAAGTTTCCCACATTATGTATTCCAACAATGATAAGAGCGGCCACCGCTAAGGTTCCTAAAATATATATATAGCTTTTCTTCATAGATTTGGCCTCCTAAAATTGTTCAAAGTGTTTAGCTAAACGATCGCCGATAATCTGAATTGCAAAAATTAATACCAGAATAATCAACATTGCAACCACCGTTACATCACCCTCGAAACGTGCGTAACCAATACTAATCGCCACGTCTCCTAATCCACCAGCACCAATTGCACCAGCCACCGTTGTTAGACTGACCAAGCTTATTACCGTGAAAGTTGAAGCGCGAATAATATCTGGCAATCCTTCTCTTAAATAAACTGAGAAAATAATTCCGATTGGACTCGATCCCATTGATTGAGCTGCTTCTACAACCCCTGGGTCAATTTCTAATAAAGCATTTTGAACTTGGCGAGCATAAAAAGGAAAAATACCGAAGATTAATGGTACTAAAGCAGCCGTAGTTCCAATCGTTGTCCCAACAATATAGTTAGTTAACGGAGCAATCACTGCCAACAAGATAATGAATGGAATCGATCTTAAAACATTAACCGTTTTATCTGTAAATGAGTAAATAATTGAATCCTCGAGAATACCATGCTTTTGAGAAACAACTAACAAAACTCCTAGTGCCAATCCGATTACACCCGCAATAATAGCTGATAAAAATGTCATATAGATTGTTTCCCACGTCGCTGTAATAAATTGGTCTTTCATATGAATTACATTGGGTAATAAATTAATCATTAGCAACATCCTCCTTCAAAGCACTCGATTTAACTTCAGTTATTTTGACTCCATTTTCTGTTAATAAACTTACAGCTTGTTTCAATGTATCCGGTGTTCCTGTCAAAATTGCAATCATAGTGCCTACACTGATTCCGTCAATTTGATCAACGTTAGCAAATAGAATATTAGCATCCACATTCAATTTTCGAGCCAGCTCAGAAATCAAACTTTGTTTAGATGACTGACCGACAAAGCTCAGTGTTATCAATCGTTGATTTTCATCTAATTTAGAAATCTGTGGGTCATTACCGATTCTCGCTAAAGCTTCTTTAACGTTAGTTGAAGTATCCACAAAGTCTTTAGTTAATGGCTGTTGGGGTTCTGTAAAGACAGATGCAACCGGTCCGCGTTCAATGATCTGCCCCTTTTCCATGACCGCCACGTTATGGCAAATCGTTTTAATTGCCTGCATCTCATGCGTGATTAGAACAATCGTCACACCTAACTGCTGATTTAAGTGTTTTAGTAACTTTAAAATCGACATTGTAGTTTTGGGATCCAAAGCACTAGTAGCTTCATCTGAAATGAGTACTTCTGGGTCATTTGCTAATGCCCTTGCGATTGCCACTCGTTGCTTTTGTCCGCCTGATAATTGGTCGGGATAAGCATTTTCAAATTCAGCTAGTCCAACTAGTTCTAAAAGCTTACGTGCTTTATCTTGCCGATCCGATTTAGAAATCGATTCTCTCAGGAGCGGATATTCAACGTTATTTAAAACAGTCCGAGATTTCATTAGGTTAAAATGTTGAAAGATCATTCCGATTTTCTTACGAGCTTGTCGTAATTTTGATTCATCAAGATCTAGGAGTTGCTGCTGGTTTACTTGAACGGTCCCTTTGGTCGGCTTTTGTAAAAGATTAATCACACGCACTAATGTACTCTTACCAGCACCGGAGTACCCAATCACACCGTAAATATCCCCTTTTTCAATTTCCAGGTTCACATCTTTGACGGCTGTTAATTCTTTTTGTTCATCCTTAAAAATAACCGAAATATCTTTTAACTGAATTATTGAATCTGCCATAATCTCTCTCCCTCGTCTTTCTAAACAAAAAAAGCATCCGCCCCAAAACGATCGTAATGATCATTAAGGGACGAATGCTTTTCGTGATACCACCCTGATTTACACAGCTTTTACAAACTCTGCCTCGCTGGTACCTTTAACTAACGATACCCGGCAATGTAACGGTTGCTACCGACTAAGTGGCAATCACCGCTTAGTAGCTCAGAGCTCATCTTCATTAACGTAACTTCGATCCTTTTCCACCAGCCGGATTCTCTAAACTAGTTTTGTTAATTACTCTTCTCATCAACGCTTTAATTAAATTAAGATTAAATATTGAACTTAGTATACTCATTTAATTTTAATCAGTCAACGGTTTATTTTAAATCAGCTACAATTCGATCAACAGCGGCTTTCACAAATTTGGGATCAGTTGCTAAATTAAGACGAACACAACCAAGTCCATAATCACTGAACCATTCACCATAGTCCACTGCGATACCGACTTTGTTTTGAATAAAATCTTTAATTTGATCAGCTGGCATTACATCTCGTAAATCGAGCCATAACAAGTACGTACCTTCGAGTTCGGCAACTTTAATCTGTGGTACTTCACGATTTAAAGTCACACGCACTTGGTCATAGTTATAACGAATCACTTCCAGAAGTCCGTCCAACCATTCTTCACCATAGCGATATGCAGCTTCAGCAGCCACCTGACCTAGAACACTCAGATCAACTTCATTGAATCGTTTCTTACCAGCCAAAAATTGGTCCTGAATCTTTTGATTAGGAATAATAACGTGAGAGTTCAGCAATCCTGCCATGTTAAAAGTTTTCGATGGTGCAGTCACAATGATTAAATCATCTTGATACCTACCATCAGCGATACTCAAAGCTGAAACAAATTTACGTTCACCAATTTCAATATCTTGATGAATCTCATCTGAAACAATCAAAACTCCATGACGTTGACAAATATCCATGATACGGTCCAACTCATCCGCCGTCCAAATCCGCCCAACTGGATTATGTGGTGAACATTGAATAAATAGCTTAACATCATTTTCCACAATCTTTCGTTCTACATCATCGTAGTCAATTTCAAAATGATTATCAGTTCTCACAAGTTCTGATTTAATCAGCTTTCGTCCGTTATCATTCACCGCGTTATGGAAGGGATAATATACTGGTGTCAGTACTAACACGGCATCATCTGGCTTCGTAAATGTGTTCACAATTGTATATAACGATCCCACAACGCCGTTATCAAAAGTGAGCCATTCCTTTTTCAAATCGATATTATGCCGTTTCTTTTGCCATGCAGCATACGCTTCAAAATAAGAATCTGGTGTTAGTGAATAACCATAAATTCCATGTTGCACCCGTTTGATTAACGCGTCAGTAACAGCTTGTGGTTCCTGGAATTCCATATCAGCAACCCACATTGCAGTTAAATCTGGATTCCCAAACCGTTCATCCAAAGCATCCCACTTTAAAGAGTTCGTATGATGTCGATCTACCGCATATTTTTTAACAAATTCATCTACTGACATTATTAATCCCCATTCCGTCTTCTAAATTAGTCCTAATCTTAGAAAACAATGAGAGTATTGTCAAACACTAAAGTTTAAATTGATTTTCGACATATTCTTTATAAACTGGATGGCTGTCGAGCAATTCTTGGTGATTACCATGGCCAGTTACGGTTCCATTTTCAATAAAGTAAATCTGATTGGCATCCACAATCGTACTCAGACGATGTGCAATAATTAAGGTTGTACGATCTTTCATTAATTTCGTAAGTGCTTTTTGAATCATTGCTTCAGATTCTGAATCCAAGCTAGCAGTTGCTTCATCCAACATTAAAATCTTTGGATCACGCAGGAATGCTCGCGCAATCGCGATTCGTTGGCGTTGACCACCACTTACTTTGACACCTCGTTCGCCAACTTCGGTATCAAGTTGTTGCGGCATTTCACGTACAAAATCCTCTGCATAAGCCATCTGTAAAACATTCCATAGCTCTTCATCAGAATACTCACCCTCAAGGCCATACGTTAGATTATGACGCACAGTTCCAGACATGATTGCTGAATCTTGGCTTACTAATCCAATTTGTGAACGCCAATCCGTTAAATTAACACCGCTGATATCTTGTCCGCCAATCGTAACCTGTCCTTTTGCCGGTGTATAGTAACGTTCAATCAAACTAAAGATTGTTGATTTACCACCACCGGAAGGTCCAGCAAAAGCTGTCACTGTATTTGGTTTGGCTTCAAAGTTAACATGATGTAAAACCTGTGCATCATCACTGTAAGCAAATGATACGTCATTCATCGCCAAATCTTTACCTTCAGTATCAATATCATGTCCCAAATCTAAAGCTTCTTCTGGTTGAGATAACAATTCACGAACACGCATAGTTGAACCATTGGTCTTTGATAAATCACTGAAGAATTGACCTAAGCTAACAACTGGTCCTGTAATTTGGAAAAGATACATCAAAAGCGATAACAATGTTCCCATCGTAATCTCACCGTTGATCACTCGCAAAGCACCATATGATAAGATTCCGACAAACATAGCCATCATAACCATTGTCATTACAGGTCCTGAAATTGAATCATAAATAGCTTCTTTCAAACCAATCTTGTATAAGTCTTGAATTTCACCAAATCCGGTCTTAGTTTCGTATTTTTCACCATTTGATGATTTAACAAGTCGAATTTCACTAAGTGTTGATTCAGTCGTTCCGTTGAACTTAGCTAATTTGTCCTGACGTTGGCGACCGATTTTTCCAGTTGCACGCATAATTGGTAACATCACAACCATCACTAATGGAACCGCAACGAACATTACAATCGTCATGTGCCAGTCCATAAATAGCATAATCACAAGTGCACCAACTAACTGAAGAATTGATGTTACCATTCGTGGAAATGAAACAGCTAGTAAATCTTTAATTTGTGAAGAGTCGTTTACCAAACGTGAGGTAATCTCACCTGTTTTAACTTCATCAAAGTAACTAACTGGTAAGCGAACTAATTTATCCCACAATGATCGACGTAAACCAGCTACAACATGTTCACCAAAGATTCCTAATACTGATCCGGAAATGGCACTAATTACCGCACTCACGATAAATAATACAATCACCATAATCATCAATTGCACATTAAAATGATGTGCAAATCCATTAATTAAATCCTTCGTAAACTTTGGTACAACTAGCTGTGCACCAGTCGAAACCATTCCCAAAGCCAATCCTAAATATAGTTGCCAATAACGTGGCTTGGTTCGGTTAATCAAACTAATAAAATCTCTAAATTTAAATTGCTCCCTCTTCATTTCTTTAGGAGTTTCTGCACCCATTTGATTTTGCATTTTAATACCTTCTTTTTTAAATTACTTAGCTACCTAAATAAATCACAAACGAAAGTATAGCAGTATCGATTTTAAAGTGCAACTATCGGATTAAAATATTTCACTAACCATCGATAAGCACATTCTTTGCAAAACGATTATTCACAATTCATACTTCTAATTACACCGATGTTTTGAATTCGAGAGAAGAGAGATGATCTAGCATGAAAGTCTTAATTGTCGCAGAAAATTTTATTATGGACGGTGTCAAACGTGTTACCAGTGTTTTAGGTAACGAACTGGCTAAAGAGAACGACGTAACTTATTATTCTTTAGCAGACATTGAATCATTTTATACGCTCAAAGCACCGCTCCAAATTGCGTCTCATCCAATTGATTCCAAAGGGATTAGCTTTCGTGGCTCACAACCATTAACACATTTTAAAATTCAAATCGGTGATTTAATCACCACACTTAAAGATGGGCATTTCGATGCTGTTATTATGACCGCTGGACTACTGACTAGTTTCATCCCCGTCATCAAGCAACAACTGCCAACTATCACAGCCATCGCCTGGATGCACAACAATGTTGATACGTATCTCAACAACTACTATGTTCATATGCAAAAGGAATTCAAACGAGGACTGAGAGCTGCTAACTATGTGGTAGTACTTACCGAATACGATTTACTTGGTTTCTTACCATTCAATCCCAATACCGTTAAAATTTATAATCCATTAACGATTGTTCCTACTGGAGAAGCAGACTTGGAGAAGCATAATATTGCATTTACTGGTCGAATTGATATCCAGCAAAAGGGAATCGACTTCTTAGTTCAGGTTGCTTCCCTATTACCCGGCGACTGGCATATCACCATTGCCGGTGATGGTCGCGAAAAAGCTGTGCAGGAATTTCATGATTTGATTAATCAGTTTCATGCTCGCCACAAAATTAAATATCTCGGTCGTTTGAAGGATAAGGAACTTCAAAAGCACTATCAAAATGCTTCTTTATTTATGATGACCTCACGCTGGGAAGGCTTACCACTCGTGATCGGAGAAGCAATGAGTTTCGGTCTTCCCATTGTCACCATGTACTCCACCGGAGCTGACGAATACTTAGCCAATGGTCAACACGGTCTTTTACATCCTGATCACAATCCAGAAACTTTTATTCAGGCGCTCAAGCCCTTTTTAGAAAATTTAGAGCAACGCGAAGCATTGGCTGAAAAATCTTTAAAACGGGTTAAAGATTTTCAAATTAGTACGATTTTAAAAGAATGGATGCAAATTCTAGAATAGAAAAAAGATTTGAAACAATATACAGTTTCAAATCTTTTTAAACTTATGACTATTTAGAAATATTATCTTTAATAGTTTCTCTTCAAAGTCACCATGTTATATGCTTTAACACTACCATCGCTATCAATCTTATTTTCAAGAGCATCTACAACTGTTGAATTTCTTAACAATTCTTGTGGTAATGTAATAACATCTCTAGTTGGATTTTGAATGCGAATTATATATGCATCATTAGCACTATAAGATGGATAAACGGCAGAAACAATTAAATCACCTGTATCTACAATAGAAAGCTCACTGTTAATTTTAGGATTATCATCAGTTTCCCAAATTTTATTATCAAGTCGATTAATAAATAAATTGAGTTTTTGTTTTTGATACGAAATAGATTGCGATAACCAACGATGCGTTTCTAAAGAAGTTTTCTGCTCAGAGAATGCATTATTTGCAATACTTAATGCAAATTCAAAATCATTATCACCTATTTCTTCTGCCATCGGTGTTGCCATCATAACGTGCCCCTGATTGGTTGTATCTCCTGAGGCTCGTCCAGGTCGCCAACTTAAATTAGGCTTTCCAAGTTGTCCGGTTGTCGCCATTAGTGTAATGTACAAATATTTATCGTTCGACTCATATTCTTTCATACCTTTACCTAAAAAGGTTAGATGTTTAACACTATTGGTTACAGTTACAGATTTATCAAAGTTAAAGATATTAACTGGTTTCTCTACAAACTCTTTTGACCAATCATTTGCAATATTCTTATTTTCTGTATTAATAAACCCATCTTGGATATGAGCAACCACTCTACTATTATCAATTTGTGCGTTAATGCGTAGTCTCAATCGATGTGAATACACCTGATTATCAAAATGTAGCTTAAAATTCAACAATCCATTTTCATCAAACCACATCTCTAACTCATACTTAACATTTTTCTTGTTTGAATTTTTGCTTGTACGATCACTCAAATGTACAGGCAATTCATAATCACCATCCAATATCATTTTTTGTGCTTTTTCATTTACAGCTAGTGATTTAACATTTTTAAATGGCAATACAACTTCTTTATCATTTTTTAATGGTGAATAATCATAAGTATCACCATCGTTACCAGAGTCCACCAGTTGAATAATATTTTTAATAATATTCGAATTATTTTTGTAATTTATCTCATTGCCAGTAAAAGTAACTTCTTGGTCCTTAAAAGTAATCCTATTTTCATCGCCTTCAATATATTCTGAAAGCTTTTTGTTAGTCTCTTCATATCGAATCACTTTATATCCCAATGAAGGTAAACTTAATTCACCCTTAATCCATAGTTCATAATATTCCGGCTCATCAGTATATTCCTGACCTCTAGGAGTCATCATAAGAATGTGATGTCTAACTGGATAATGTTTACTCTTTTCAACCACAGTATTTTTTAAGCCATCAAATTTTAGGTTCAAAGAGCTGGCAGTTATATGCACCACTTTATTTCCACTAAAAGGTTTTGTATCTGTATTAAACACAAGGACATCATGATCGCTTAAGTTTAAATACTCAGCAATTTTCTTTTTAATCATATTTTCGATGCCATCAGCTATTTCATTTGCTTCTTTAAATCGGTGCATAATATCTTCTGCTACATTATCAGAAACACTACCACCTAAAGTGTCGTGTGCTTGGCATTCTAACAGCTTTTTCCATAGTTTAATTAATAATCCATTTCCAATTTCCACTCCACTTTTGTGAGCAATTACTGCCAATGGCTCAATTCTACGCAATATTTTTTGTTCTAATGCAAAATTATTAGTCTTTATTTGATGCCGTACAGACCCGATAGTTCTATGAACTCTTGAATACGTAGGTAGTCTTAGTTCTCCTTTGTAAGTAGGGAGATCCACTCGTTTTCTAAGTTTACTAATAAATTCAGGATACGAACTAATCACTGTATCATTTTCACTTAAATCATTTAAATCGCTCACAGTTTTGCTAATATTTTTAATAATATTCATTTGGTCAATACCAGAAGGCATCAACACTTCAGTATTCTTAAAATGATCAGCTTCAAATTTAGCTGCTGGATCATATCGTTGATCAACAAATTGAGATAGGTTTCTTTTTGAATCCATATCTATTTGAGCCGTAAAGTAACCAAAAGGAAAGTTTGCTGCATAAACTGAGTCAGCGGATAATCCTTGCCATTTAAAATATACCGAATTAGTCTGTGAGTTAAAATTAGTACCTCTCCAAAAAACAAAGTTGTCTATTCCAACTTGATTTAGTATAGTTGGCATTTGTGCATTAAACCCAAATGTATCTGGTAAATAGCCAACCATCATTGGTTTACCATATTTATTCTGTGTATCATTAATTCCTATAATCAAATTACGCAAAATAGATTCTGTATCTGGTATTAGTGCATCTGTCTGTGTATACCATGGGCCTAAAAATAATCTACCTTGTTTTACTAAGTTAACAATTCTTTCTTTTGACTCCGGATGAATTTCTACATATTCATCCACTATTGAAATTTGTCCATCAAGGCAAAAATTAACTTTGGAATGTTTTTCAAGTTCATCTAATACTTCTGTAAAAACTTGGTCACTTAATACAAGTGCGTCCATTGTGGTGAAATACCACTCTCTATCCCAATGTGTATGATTGACAAGGTTTGTTTGTACCATATATTATCCTTCTTCCACATTTGTGTTATGACGTGTAAATCTCTTCAAAAAGTTTACTAACAGTGCTTCTATAACAACCCCAATTAAAATTGCAATTGTATATAGAATTACATTTGATGAAAATGGAATTGCCATAACAGTTGAAAGAGCTGTCTTCTGTACAGTTCCAAAAAATGCATTTGTAGCGCAGCCAATCGAGGTACCCACAATTATGCTTGGAATAACACGGACAGGATCTGCTACAGCAAATGGAATGGTTCCTTCAGTTATTCCAACAATACCCATAATTAATGCAGAACGTCCACTTTCTATTTCGGCATCACTATATAATCTCTTTCCACCAAGTATTGTTGCCAAAAACATACCTAAAGGTGGAATACCAATTGCCATCAACATAGCCGTACTAGCTTGGTATCCTCCAGATGTGAATGCTGCCATACCAAAGGCATATGCAATTTTATTAATAGGGCCACCCATATCAACAGCCATCATTCCTCCAAGCAATGCGGCCATCAAAACAGCATTTGTACCACTCATTCCTTTAAGCCAGGCTGTAAGTCCAACTGTCATGGCTTTGATAGGATCTCCAACAACGTAAATTAATATGAACCCAACTATTAATGTCGCTAAAAATGGAATAATAATTAAGGATTTCACAGAAGTTAATCTAGGTGACATTGGAATCTTTTTTAGCCATTCAACTAAATAACCAACGAGAAGTCCAACTAACATGCCGCCTAGGAATCCTGTTCCCATTGAAGAAGCAACCAAACCAACAATAAATGCTGGAGCTAATCCTGGTCGATCAGCAATTGAATATGAAATATATGCAGCAATAATGACTGGAATAAAGCCTAGACCTGTTTGACCCAGCAATCGCAAATTGCCCCATATATTACTAGTTTGGTTCCATACATTAGTTCCTCCAAATATTACCGCAATGGAAGTTAACAACCCTGCGGCTGTTACCAAAGGAATCATATATGAAACACCGGTTTGAAAATGGTTCGCTAATTCTTTACCAAATTTTTTCCAGTTCATGATTAAATCTCCTTATTAATTAACTAATTTTGCAGCTTCATCGATTGCTGCTTTTCCATCCTTTACGACCTCTGAAGTTCCCACCTTCAGAATCTTCTTACCATCAAACCTATCGGAATCCTGGACCGTAGTATCTACCGCAAAGATAACAACATCAGCATCTTGAATTTCTGAACTTGATAATCGATTTTCGACACCCATAGCACCTTGAGTCTCAACTTTAATGTCGTATCCTTCTTTTTTTGCAAATTTCTTTAAATTTTCTGCTGCCATGTATGTATGGGCAATGCCAGCTATACATGCGGTTACCGCAACCATCTTTTTTGCCATAATAAATTCCTCCTCTAAAATTAATCCCTAATAATCTTCAAAATATCTTCTGTTGTTTTTGCTTCCTTAATACTTTTGACAAATTCATCATCCATCAGTTTTCCAGATAGTTTTGCAAGCATTTTTAGATGTTCGTCTCCTTTTGACTCTATTGGAACAGCCATCAAAAAAATAACATTCACCTTACTGCCGTCTAATGAATTCCAATCCAATAACTTAGAGTTCTTTGCAAACAACATTGTGGAATTAATAACTGATTTACTTTTGCCATGTGGAATGGCAATATTATTTCCAATTCCAGTAGTTGTTAACGACTCACGATACAAAACGTCTTTATAAAAATCTTCCGAATTCGATATACTTCCGTTTTTTTCTAAAATCAATGCTAATTGATGAATTGCATCATCTCTGGTTTCAGCATGTAAATCCATCACAATGTTTTTTTCTGAAATAAAATCAACTAAATTACTATTCAATCAAGTCACCTCCTATATTTCTTAAAACATCTTGCGGAGTTTTTGCTTTTTTTAACTCCTTTAATATTTTTTTATATTCCAAAATGTCATTAAATCTTTTGTATATCTGTTCAATTTGATCCTGTACATCTTTATTAATTGCTAGAAAAAATACTATATTGACTTCATTACCATCCCACGCTATACCATATGGATTTATATAAATAGCTATACATGATTTTGAAACAAATTCTAAGGGAGCATGGGGCATGGCAACATTATCAATAGCTGTACTAGCAAGAGTTTCACGATGAACTGCGGCGTCACCTATTCCATCTCTTCCATACCCTAAATCTTGTAATTTAGCTCCTATGTTTCTAATAACATCTGATCTATTTTCAGGTTTATTAGCAAAAAACATCATTTGCCTATTTAACAGTTGTCCAAAACTATTTGAATTGTTTTTCAAAGACAGAATGTTATCTGATACACTTTTTATTTGTTTTGCAGAGCCAGTATCAAGAAATGGCGGAACTACAACGACAGGTACATTTTGAACTTCAATATTAATAGTACTAATAACCAAATCCTCTACGATTGGATGCTCTTTTAAGCTCTGAATTGACGTTACACGATTAATTTGAATCGTATCCGAAAAGAACTTTTTGACTCGCTGTTCCAACAGACGAGCAGTTCCTAGTCCGGTGCTACAAACAATTACTGCATTAATTATATTTTTTTGACGTTCAATATATGCTTCAATGTGCAATGCAATAAAAGCCACTTCATCTTCATTCAAAGTAATGCCAAAACTTTTTTCTACTTTTGCACTAATATCAATAGCATTATTAAATGCTAATGGGAAAAATTTCTTTATATCTTGTGTATATGGATTATTTAAATTTAGTCCTAGAGATAATCGTTTTAATGCGGACGTTAGATGCACTGTAAGACCGCGTAATAACATTTCATCTTTATTGCGAAGATTATCATTCAAAAAATCATGAACAACATTCTGTTGTAATTCACCGTTATAATTCTTAAACTTATCTTCACTAATTAGCTTGCCTTCAGCAGCTAAAATATGAATATTTATATATTGTTGTTCATATTCAGGTATCTCCACTTTAAAATTATCTTCTAGCATTTTTACTAAATTAGTAGTTTCTTGTTCAAGCTTTGTATCGTACTTGCTCTCCTCCAATGTTTTATCTTTAATAATTCTTTCCATAGAAATTATCAAATGGATAGCTAATGATTGATATTCATAGTCTGTAAAGTTCAGCAAACTATTTCTTTCAAATTGATCCAATGTTGTTAATACTTTTGTAAAAGTATCTTTACTAAAAAAAGATCTCATATCCGGTGGTATATTTAATTTACGATGCACCTCTCCTTTCGTATTCTCCAAATATGTGGTATCTCCCCAATACATAGTTAAGAGATTTGACATTAACTTTCGTTTAGCAGATTCAGTTGCAATTACTTCCATGCCGTCATGTGTATTTTTAATAATTGCATCTGCTTTTGAAAGCACTCTTTTAACCTCTTTAAAATCGCTTTCAAGTGTGCTTCTACTAACAAACGTGCTATCAGCCAAATCTTGAATAGTTATCGGTCCTTGTGCTAATAGTAATTTTGAAAGAATAGCAATAACTCTCTCACTTCTAGTATTTGGAGTATCAGTATATTTATACTTTTGTATTGCCCTTTGGAGTTTCACTAAATCTCCTTCAAAGTAAATTCCAACATTTCGTTTTCTAACCAGTGTAGTGGAATATGCAGGAACTAGAGATGCAATATTGTCCAAATACTTTGAAATCGTTTTTCGTGACCTTCCAATATGTTTAGATATATTAGAATAATGAACTGTTCCAGTTTTTATAATCAATCTAATAATTTGAATTTCTTTTTCATTTAAATCCTCAATTGATTCATACATTGAATTCACCTCCTGAATACGCTTTCAATATATCACGCAAGTGCTTTTTTAAATATGTAACAAAGTGCACTAATTAAAGTATACTTTATAGAATTATTCATATGTGTACATAAAAAAATGCATAAACTTTTTAAGTTTATGCATTTTCTGAACCCTAATTAGTCCTATTTGAATGAATCAGCGCTACCACCAATTTTTGGATAAGCTTTTTGTAATTGACTGTATGTGTAATGGCCATCGCCACTTAGATTAGCACTCTTAGCATATTGGTTAAGTTGCGCGTCACTGATGGCACTGTTATCACCACCGCCAGCTTTAATCAAACCACGGAATTGATGAGCAATGGCTGAACTAGCGGCACTACTTGCTCGGCCCGAATTGCTAGAATTACTATTGTTAGTTGATTGGCTAGTATTTCCCTTTGAGCTTGATCCTTGATTTGAGCTTTGACTAGCATTTGAACTAGAACTCTCAGATGTTTTGCTTTCTGAAGTAGCACTACTACTTGAGCTTTCTTTATCTTTCGATTTGTCATCTGAGCTTGTACTATCACTAGCTTTAAAGGCTTTCTTAGTAGCATCTTCTTGTTTTGTAACAGCCTTTTCGGTCTTTAGTTCATCCGAATTAGCAACCTTACTTGAAGAATCGGTTAAGATACCATGTTTCTTCTCGTAATCGTCTAATTTTTCATGCATGATTCGGTAGCTAGTACCAGTTACTTCGTCCGTAATTGTACCGTCTTCATTTAGTTTCAAAGTTGTTGGTGATTGAGCGGATTGACCAATCTTATCACCAGAAACTTCAATCTGTTTGCTACCCTTCATTTTGAAATGAACATCAATTAAAGTATCTTCATCCAACGTCCATTCATTTGTTTCATCAGTATGTTTTCCAGTAAAAGTGTAACCAGAATCTCTACTCTTTGTGATAGCTAGAATCTGTGTATCAGAAGTCGTACTTACTAAGGTATTGTTTTTAAAGTATTTATCAAAAATTGATTTTGTTTCAGCATCTTTATTAGTTGTTGCACTTGTGTCGTCAGAACTACTGTCTCGAGATGAGCTCTGTGAACTAGACTTGCTTGATTGTGAACTTGAATTAGATGTCATGTGACTAAACAAGTTATTACCACATCCAGCCAATACCATTGTGGACATTAAAGCAGCTGCGATAACGAGTGTTCTTGATTTCATAAAAAATATTCCCCTCATATCTGTTAATCCATTACTTTTACAATGTAATAGTATACACTATCTATCTCTTAGATTTGAACATTTCACTTTAAATTTCCATCTAGTAGCCATATATATTGCTAAAATCACAAATTATGGGACAATTTAAATATTATTTAAGCACAAGGAGTCTTTATGTATCGTTACTTTATTCAGCCTCAACTAGATAAGTTCACTAATTCATTAATTGGCTATGAATTACTGATGAAAAAGTACCAAAATAACCAATGGCAGAAACCCCGATATTTTTCAGAAATCCCAGCCGATACTATTTCAACAGTATTAGTGGGTACTACTGAAAAATTAGCACTTAAAATCGGTGCTGTTTCTGTTAATTTAAACCGAACTCAAATGGTTAACCCGCAAATCAGGGCTGCATTAATTAAATCACAGGACTTATTGCGTCCAGTACGTCTAACCATCGAATTAACTGAAGAACCCGGTGATAATGGTGTAACTTGGGAAACATTAAAACCCAGCTTAGAAGAATTAATTGCTCGTGGAATTGATATCTCAATCGATGACATCGGTACTGGAAAAAATGAGATTGAGCGGGCTCACCGCATCATTCCGTATGCATCCGAGATTAAGTTTGCCTTACAGAACTTTGAAAAAGACTTTAGCGATGCTGATTTACAACATCAGGTTCTATATTGGCAAAGCATTGCACATGAAAATCATATGCGATTTATTTTGGAGGGCATCGAGAACACTAACGATGACGAAATCGCAGACGATCTAGAAATTAATTTTCGCCAAGGATATTTTTATGGTAAACCACATTTACTAAAAATCAATCCAACTGATCCTAGCTAACTGAATCGAGGAGTAGATCCTATGAAAGTTTTGATTATTGGCAGTACCCATGCTGGCGTAGCTGCAACTCAACAAATTTTAAAAGAACACCCTGAAACTGACGTCACCATTTACGAGCGACATGACAATGTTTCCTTTCTATCATGCGGGGTATCGCTCTACTTGGGTGGACAAGTTAAACATTTGGAAGACATGTTCTATTCCAGTCCTGAGGAACTCACCAATATGGGTGCCAACGTTAAAACAAATCATGATGTACTTAAAATCAATAGTGATTCTAAAACAGTAACTGTCGAGAACTTGTTAACTAATCAAGTTTTCACTGATCAATACGATAAATTAATTATGGCTACCGGTTCATACGTATCGGTTCCACCACTATTCGGAATTGATAACTCACGCGTTTTATTGTGCAAAGACTACGCTCAAGCGCAGGCAATTTTTGAAACCGCAAAATACAACCATCATATTGCAATTATCGGTGGTGGCTATGTCGGCGTAGAGCTTGCTGAAAGCTATGCTCGTACCAATCATGAAGTGACTTTAATTCAGGGTAACAAACAACTCTTGAACAATTATGTAGATCAAGACTTATCAAATCACGTGACTGAACTACTAGAAAATCAAGGCGTTCATATTTATTTAAACGAACGTGCTCAAGCCTTTTATAATGATGAAACGACATCACAAATAAAAATTGAAACATCTGGCAAAAGTCACACCGCTGACTTAGTAATTGTCGCCACCGGTTTTCTAGCTAATACTATCCTTCTCCGTGATCAAGTGGATATGGATCGTACCGGAGCGCTTCTAGTCAATGAATACATGCAAACTTCCAACCCAGATATTTATACCGCCGGGGATGCTAGTTCCGTGCATTTCAATCCAACTGGTCAGAGTGCTTACATGCCACTAGCCACTAATGCTGTTAGACAAGGTGTTCTTGCGGGACGCAATATTTTTGGGAATATTCAAAAATACATGGGCACCCAGTCTACTTCTGCCATGCAAATTTTCGACTATACTTTAGCTTCATCTGGTCTGAATTTGAATCAAGCACAGAAAGCAGGTTTAAATGCTGATTCTGTTACTTATGATGGCTTTTACCGTCCGGAATATATGCCTAGTACTGAAAAAATCAAAATCGTTTTGGTTTATGACAAAGACAGTCGAAAAGTTTTAGGTGCCCAACTATTTAGCAAACACGAGATTGCACAGTCGGCCAACACTATTTCCGTAATCATTCAGAATCAAAACACAATTGATGATTTAGCTTATATCGATATGCTATTTCAACCTAATTACGATTATCCGTTTAACTATCTAAACTTAGTGGCTCAAATAGCCATTGATAAAGAAAGTAGCACTAACTCATAAATCAATCTAAGGAGGTTCTAGATTGACTCAACATGCTTGGCTTTTACAGCCACTTCTAACTGGTGTATTTTTTGTTTTAGGCGTTGTACTCTTATTCCAACTAATTATGAACGCCTTTATTAACTACACTGACAATCATTACAAACGCTATTCTGATTTCAATCTGCAGTTACATGCTTTGGGTGCCACCTACTTTTCACTGGTCGCCCTATACTTTGAAATATCGGCTAGTAGTCAACATAACCAATATAATTTTGCTAACTTTAGGCTACTGATGCTGTTTTATGTTGTCATGTTTCTCGGTCAGCGTTCTAGTGCGTTAGTAGTTTTTGTAACTGGACTCTCCCATGTCATTTTAAATGGTTTGGTGCTGGAATCTTTCTATTACCTGCTAATTATTGGGATTTGTTATATCATTATCAGTGCGTTCATGTACGCTGTGCATCAGCTACAACTGACATTGTTTGAATGGTCCTTTATTCTTGATGTGTTTGCCATCTTATTCTGGATGTTCTGCTACTTCAATAAAATTCCAAGTTTTGGGATTGTTTCTGATAAGATGGTTACATTTAACATTATCGCTTTTGTTGCTATGAACCTCGGTTTATCCATTGGTATCACAAGAATGACCGATGCGAGGGCTCATTTAAAAACAATTACTAGACAAGCAACCGTTGATTCCATTACTAATTTAAAGAACTACACTTCTTTTTCTGAGGATTATCGCCAACAGCTTCATTTAGCACGTAAAAACGGTACTCCAATGACTTTAATTGCTATTGATCTGGATCATTTTAAAAAGATTAATGATCGATACGGTCACCTATCTGGCAATCGAATTTTAAATCAACTCGGTTCGGTTTTAGAAAACGAAGCTACTCGAATTTCCAATGCGACTGTCTATCGCGTTGGTGGCGAGGAATTTGATATTCTGTTAACAAATCAGGATGCTGAAACTATTTACGAATTTAGTCACACGCTTCAAAACCAGGTTCAACAGTCGCGCTTTAATGTTGATAATAATGAATCAATTTCACTGACTATTTCGGTTGGTGTAGCAACTTTACGTAATGCTGATACAGATGATGACACCTTGTACGAGCGCGCTGACCAAATGCTTTATCGTTCTAAGGGACAGGGACGTAATCAAATAAATTTTGATAAATAGAAAACAAAAAGCTGGCTTTTAGGTCAGCTTTTTTAATTGACTTTTACAAACATACGTTCGTATAATAGAGTCATAAATATCTGAATTGGAGGTGAAGTTATGGACTATGATTTTAAAAATGAACCCCATGGAGTTTACTTTTTAATTGATAATAAGTCTTTTTACGCCAGCGTTGAGGCCTCCATGCGTGGTAAAAATCCGTTAAATACTTGCTTAGTTGTGATGAGTGAACAGGAAAATACTAATGGTGGTTTAATTTTAGCAACTTCACCCGAAGTTAAACGCCGTTTCCATCTCAAGGCCAATGTATCACGCCAACGAGACCTACCTATTGATGACGATATTCTCGTAGTCCCACCTCGTATGAATCTTTATATCGAACGTAATTTGGAAATTAATAATATCTTTCGTCGATTCGTTGCCGACGAAGATCTCTTGCCTTATTCAATCGACGAATCCATTTTAGACTTAACCCATTCATGGCGTTTGTTTGGTAACTCACCGCGTGAGGTAGCCGAAAAGATTATGGATATTGTTCATGAAGAACTGGGTTTGTATTTAACGATTGGAATTGGCGATAATCCGGTTCAGTCCAAATTGGCATTAGATAATTTTGCTAAAAAGGACCCTAGTCGAATTGGAGAAATTCATTATCAAACCGTGCCAGAAACAATTTGGAAGATTCCTGAGATTACTGATGTCTGGGGAATTGGATCTCGCACAGCTAAACATTTAAGTCGAATACATATCCACAATATGGACGAACTCGCTCATACAGATCCATTTGTTTTAACAGCAGAAATGGGATTAATGGGTGCCCAATTATTTGCGACTGCTTGGGGGGTTGATCGAAGTAATTTACGTAAACAACACAAGCCTAAAGAAGCTAGTCTAGGTAATTCACAGGTTTTACCGCGCGATTATCGTAACCAAGTTGAAATCGAAACCGTAATTAAAGAGATTGGTGAACAAGTTGCTTCGCGATTGCGCCATCACCATCGAAAAGCTGGTGTAATTTCACTTGGAATTGGTTTTTCATACGCTTCTTCACAAGATACTGGTCGGAGCGGATTTCATAAATCAAGAACTGTTGAACCAACTGACAGTGATAAGGAAATTGTTGAGTATCTCATTAGTATGTTTGAAGAACTATGGCAGCACGAAACCATTCGGAACATTGCTGTTTACACCGGTCGTCTCAGTGCTAATACCGGACAGCAATTAGATATTTTTAAAGATCCAGAAGAACAAATTAAAGAACAAAAATCAGAATATATTTTAGACGACATTCGCAAACGATTTGGATTCACTTCGCTGATTTACGCGCGTAGTTTAACTGCTGGTGGAACTGCTATCAATCGTGCCAATTTAGTCGGTGGACATAACGGAGGAAATGCATATGAATGATGATATAAGTATTATTTGGGGACGCGTTGAACAACTTTTTAAACATAAGTATCAGACCATGTATTGGATTGAGGTTTACAATGATCGTTTCGACGACACCTATAATTTTTTCTTTTACGCTAAAGAAAAGTTTGGCCGTCAACGTTCCATCCCTTTGCACACAGTTAAGGACTATCATCTCGAACACTTAGAAGGAATTATTGACGAGCTAAAAAAAAGAACCCAACTAACAATTAAGTTTGGTGGGTTCGATAAACTATACTGGCCAAAATCGCAAAAATTAATCCAAAGAAAGGCATCCGAAGTTGAGTAATCAATCTTACGACCCCAAAAAGGTCCAACTCTTTTTTAACTCATATTATAAAGATCGTGGTGTTATTAAATGGCAAGGATACTATTTGTCAGATCATACTAGTGCTTTAAATAAACAGGCTAAAGAGAAAGCGAAACGTGCAGCAGTAATTATTCCAGATCAAATGAGCACTTCTGATATTAGTGATTGCCTGCAGCAAGCTGTTATTAAACGTTATCCCATTCATATTCAAACTAATACTAAAAACAAAAATGGTGAATTTGAGCCTGAGTTTTATGGCTATATTCAAGGATACGATGAAGATTTACTGTTTTTGAGTAGTGACATCGTTATAGAGTTGGATAATATTAGAAGCGTAAATAAATAGGGACGACTACAAGCAGCTAGCTTATAATCGTCCCTATTTCAAATTAAAAATCACCATTTTTCATTGATTCACGATAGATTTCCTTAGCATCATCAACTCGAATAGTTACGTAAGCAACTTTATCCAATGAACCAGTTTTAACGGCACTAGCAGCCATTGCATCAAAGTTGGTTTCATCTTTAATGTCGACTTCTGGAAGAGTCATTGGGAAGCCTAACTTACTAATCCAGTTATAGGTAGCTTGGATTGCAGCTTCAGCAGCCTTTTGATCATCTGCTTCTTGAATATCAAAAACTTGGCGACCAAAACGAGCAAAGAGCGCTGTTGTAGATGAATCCTTCAATGCAAATTTCATCCAACGAGGAGTTAAAATTCCTAAACCAACTCCATGAGTAATATCATAATAAGCTGACAATTCATGTTCGAGTGAATGAACTGTCCAACCACCCTTATTACCTGAACGAACAATACCGTTCAATGCCATCGTTGCTGTCCACATCAGGTTAGCACGAGCATCATAATTAGATGGTTCATCGAGTGCAACAGGTGCCCATTTCAAAACAGAACGCATCAATCCTTCAATCATTCCACGTGAAACATCGTTGTTTTCAGTACGGTTAAAGTACTGTTCAATCAAATGGCTGAAGATATCCATTGAACCAGCTGCTGTCTGCCACTTAGAAACTGTGTATGTCAACTTTGGATCTAAGAATGAAATTGCTGGTGTATGAGGACCGCCAGTACCAAACTTCTGGTGTGTCTCTGGGTTAGAAATAACAGATCCAAAGTTCATTTCAGTACCTGTGGCTGAAAGAGTTAAAATATCGACAACTGGTAGTTGATCTAATTTCATTCGATCTGCACCATTGGCGTTAACTACTAAATCCCATGGATCTCCTTGGTAGAACTTAGCTGATGCGATTACCTTACTTGCATCAATTACTGAGCCACCACCAACTGCCAAAACAACATCAACGTCATTTTCTTGTGCTAACTTCTGTCCTTCACGAACAGATGCAATCTTTGGGTTAGGTTCAACTCCAGGTAATTCAACAATCTTTAAGTCAGATAAAACATTTTTTACTTGGTCATATAGTCCTGACTTCTTAATTGAATGTCCACCATAAACTAGTAAGACCTTGTCACCAAATTGAGCAACAGCATCATGTAATTCAGATTCGATTCTACCTGTTCCAAATCGAATATCTGTATCATTTTTAAAGCTAAAGTTTTCCATCAAATGGTTCCTCCTTATAACTGTTAGTTATGGTCTTATTATAGACCCTGGAGTTAACTTTAGGTCAATCATTATGTTTCCAATAANGTAGCAAAAATTTTTGCTACAGACTTTTCTAACTTTAATATCCTAAATCGGGGAAACAAGGCTGACTCTTGCGCATAGCTACGAAATCCAAACGATTCCAAGTATAAATCATTCGGCTTTCTATGCTATTGCTCAGAATCAAAGCGCCTTTTTTCCCACTCTCATATTTAATATCCATTTTCCAAATCAACCTGATTAATCGTCAGAGTTTGATTATCTAAAAAACTCTTCAAATTAGGATAAAAGATTTTAAACATCTCTCTTCGCAAGTGAGGTACGGTACCAGAAACATGCGGTGTAATAATCAGATTACTTAATTCCCATAATTTAGAATCAATTGCTAATGGTTCTTCTTCAACAACATCCAAAGCAGCACCTTTAATCTGGTGTTGCTCTAATGCCTGGTAAAGTCCATCCGTATCAACTGAGCCACCGCGACCTACGTTAATAAAAATGCCATCCGTGCTCATCTGTTTAAAGAAAGCGGCATTAAACATATGCGTTGTTTCTTTAGTTAGCGGTAATGTGTTAATTACAAAATCAACTTGAGACAACTTAGTATGTGCATTTTCGTTCTTAATCGTTTCATCAAATGCAGCCACTTGATTAGAATGACGATGAACTCCGACCGTTTTCACGCCAAATCGTTGTAGCATCTGTGAAATTGCTGAACCAATATGACCAGTACCATAAATTAAAGCTACCTTATTGGTCAATGTGAATAAATTAGCTCGAATTTCCTGATGGTGCCATTGTTTATTATAACTAGCTCGTTCTGCACTATGAATACCACGTCCAAATGATAGCAAGTATCCCAGAACAGACTCCCCAATTACCTCGCCATGAATACCACTACTGTTAGCTACTAATACCTTATCTCTTACTAACTGTTTGATTGGTAAATAATCTACTCCTGCAGAATACGTTTGAATATACTTAACTTGATTAGTGCCATGTAAAATTTGGGCAGCTTTGGGACTCCATCCATAAATAATATCCACTTTAGATTCTAAGTCTTTCGGGAGGCTTTCATCTGTGTAAATATGAAAATCGCCCAGCTGTTCTAATTGTTTTATGTCATCTTCATGTAATGGCATTTTAGTTAAGATATTCATTATTTACTCCCTGTTATTCAACGTTTACATGTTCATTTAAAGCATCTTGATTACTTGTATCATCGCGACGAGCTAATTTAAGACATAGTGTATCCAAAGTAATGTGGACCGTTTGATCAAATAGCGTCGACAATAATTGAATTGACTTAACTCCTGAACCTGTTTTAGTTGCTCCTGGCACGATAATAACTTTATCAGCTAATTTTGCTAGTGGTGAGTTAATTTCACTAGTCAAAGCGATAACTTGTAATCCAAGTTTCTTAGCTGCTTCAGTGTCAGCGACAATCGACTTTGTTGTTCCAGATCCAGAAATAGCAACCCAAACATCGCCCTTAGCAATCGAAGGAGTAATAGTTTCACCCATTACATAATCTTGATAACCAATGTGCATCAAACGCATTGCAAATCCCTTAGCTTGAAAACCAGAACGACCAGCTCCAATCACGAAAATTCTTTTGTCCTTCGTAATTAAATTCATCGCGTCATCTAATTGGCTTTCATCAACTAATTCCATAACAGTATTAATTTCTTTCATTACATCATTCACAACACTCATTGAATTGCCTCCATAAACTCTTTTGCACTCTTTATAATATCTGGTGATTTAATAATTTTTGATCCAACAATTACAATCTCAGTTTTACCCTGCTTAGCAAGTTGCTTAACCGCCTGCAAATCCAGGCCACCAGCAACAGCGACATGTTTAACTTGTGGCAATTGATTGGTAAAGTCCGTAACTGCTTGTTCCACATCGATATGGTCAGCTCGATCAACACTGTGATGGAGCAAATAAACGGCATTAGGATAATTAGAAATCAATTTTATTTTGGCATCATCAATTTCCAACAAGTCAATCATCATCGTTCCACTAGCATTTTCAGCAGTCTCATAGGTCGTATCCAACGTTGCTTTAGAACTAGCTCCCATGACTGTCAGTAAATCGGCTTGGGCTTTAAATCCTTGTTCAAATTCATACTGTCCCTCATCAATTGTCTTTAAATCGATTAGTAATTTTGAGTGGTTAATTGCTTTTCGCATAGCAACCATCCCATCAAATCCATAATCTTTGACCAATGAAGTTCCCATTTCAATAATTGGAACTACTCCATCTAACTGTTTTGCTAAGCTCACTGCTTTTTCAAGTGATACACGATCAATCGCAACTTGTAATTGCATCCTAAACACCCCGAACTCTCTATAATTTTAACATCTACTTAGCTTCTTTAGCTAAAAACTCATCTAACTGTGCACGAGTTGGGTAACCATCATTATCACCAGGTGCTTGAACGGCGAAGGCTCCAACTGCATTGCCACGTTGAACAGCTTCTTTCATTGAAAGTCCTTCAAGTAAGGCTGTTTCTAGTCCTAATGCGAATCCATCTCCAGCTCCAACTGTATCAACTACATGGTCAACTTTGAAGCCATCCACGTGATACTTTTCGCCATCTTTATTTTTAACAAAAGCTCCTGAAGGTCCATCTTTAACTACAACTGTTTGAGTAATATCACTCTGTTTGAG
This sequence comes from Pediococcus argentinicus, assembly GCF_001437605.1. Taxonomy (GTDB): domain Bacteria; phylum Bacillota; class Bacilli; order Lactobacillales; family Lactobacillaceae; genus Pediococcus; species Pediococcus argentinicus. Next base: position 8,243 of record NZ_JQCQ01000016.1, on the reverse strand, counting down.
ATAAAAATCAGCAATAGTTTCAAGGTCACGACTGCCTGTTAGAATTTCACCTTCACCAACGCCTGGCAAGATAATTTCTGCTTGTTTAGCTAACTCATTGATAGTTTTAACCATGGTTGCTTGATCCTTCCAAAGTTGTGGACGCAAGTTTGGATCAAATGCAGTCCGAACATTGTTTTTATGCAACAATTCAATTAAGTAGTTAAATGCATCATATGCTTGTTCAGAAATTGCTGGAAAAATTCCTGATAAATGAGCGAATTTAGTGTCTGAAAAATCAATTTTATCTAATACATTTTTATCAAAATGTGCTGCTGCGGAACCTTTTCTAAAGTAGTAAATACTTGGATCACCTTTTGAAACACGGTCTTTAAGTTGGAAAGCGGTCCAATAATCGCTAGTTTCTTCAATGTAGTCAGTACCAATATTATTTTTAGCTAACTCGTCTTTAATAAATTCACCAAATGGATCTGAACCAATTCGAGTTAAATACTGTGCCTGATGTCCTAAACGAGAAACTCCAACGGAAACATTTACTTCTGCACCTGCTAAATATTTGTGAAAAGTAGTAGCATCTTTTAGTGATGCATCCATATCTTCTGAGGCAAAAAGTGCAATAGGTTCACCGATTGTAATAAATTCATTCATAATTAATCTTCCTTTCTAGTGATACATATAAAATACTAGTAGTAAGTTCAACGCTGTTGCTAACCAGGCCCAAGGTAATCCCGTCTTCAAGAATGTCTTTGTATCTAATTTTGCATATTCAACTGACCATAGATTCCATGACTGTGTTATATCTGCTGAAACAGCCATCATGGTTGGAACTACTAACAATCCGTATAAGAAGTATGGTGGGAATAATCCTGTTGCAACAAAGATTGATGCAGTTGCAGCTCCAGCACCATAAAGCATTAATGGTCCACGGAAGTATGAAAGTGGTGCGATAACCATCATGATTAAAATTAAAACAAGATGGTTGGTTGGAATAATTGCTTTGAAGAATCCTGTGAATCCACTCATAGATAATACTGCTGCTTGTTGGAACATAGTTAATACAAACAACATAATCAATAATCCAGCAATATCACTAACAGCTTGTTTTACTGTATCATTCATAACTTTAACGAAACGAACATAGGTCTTCATCTGACCAGTCATTAACATGGCTAATAATGTAGCAAGAATCAATGCTGGAATTGAATTCCATTTTAATAAAATACTTAGTGTAACTGGGACAATCGGTAATACATACGTGATTGGTGAAACTTCCTTAGTATCCGTTTCTTCAGTTTCTGCTACTAATTCTGGTTTTCCATTTCTAATCTTTTTGCTATTGATAAGAATAAAGATAATAACGACAGTCATTTGAATAATTGCTGCTGGAATACCAAATTTCAAATATTCATTGCCCCATTCAACACCTTTAAAGAATACCTGGAATTGAACAAACAACACGTTATTGATGTACATTGCAGCACCAATGGATAGTGTGAATACCGAAACTGCTAGTCGGCGTGGAACTCCCATTGAAAACATAATTGGGAAGAGGATTACACCAACGGCAATTGCTGATCCGACACCATAAGCTCCCGAGAAAATCAAGAATGTAACTAATGCAATTAAGATTGTTGCTAATACTGGACTCTTTTTACCTACAACTTCAGTTCTACGTGTAATACTGCTTGCAATCCCTGTTTCAACTAAAACACGGCCAAACCATGACCCAAATATAATTGTTGCAGCTGTTTTACCGTAATCTAGCACTGGCTGTGTAAAAACCTTGTCGATTGCAACTGGCAATGGAATTCTTCCAATCACAACCCACAGAACTGCCATAATGAAGAAGCCAACTGTTAAATTACCACCTTTCATTGCGTAGTAGATAAATACTGCAAATGAAAGAATCAATAAGCCGCCTGTAATTGCTTCAACCATCATAGATTCCCCCTAGTATTGGTTCAATTCACTAATGATTCGCTGATATACCGAACGTTTGTCTGTCTTATCTTCAAAAAATTCTTTTTCCTGATTATTAAATTTATCTGCTAAGTAATACGCCGAAAGATACGCTGCTAAAGCTTTCTTGGTTAATCCTTGAATTTCATTTTCACCTAAATTACTAATGTCTGTTGTTTGTAAGAACAAACCAGCAAATTTTTCTGGATCGATGTGCATCTGTTTGTCAGCCATAATGGCACCTCCTCTATTTGTCTACTGCTTCCTCTAATTTATCAATTCCATTTTTAATAACCTGTAAACTATCGGCTGGATATTCTAAAGCAATCGGTACGTCACTTGGTAATACATCTAAAATGGATCTCCAATCAATCTGTCCACCATCTAATGGTTTTACATCAGGTTTTCCATCTGTAATTTCAACGTCTTTAACGTGGATATAACGAGCAAATTGACCTAATTCTTTGGATGCTTCCATGGCATCGTCACCTGTGAAAGGCCAGTTACCCAAATCGTAAACATATCCGATATCGCTGTTGCTATCTTGAACTGCCTTCATGAACTTCTTGATTGGCTCAATCCGACCGCTAGTCTGGGTTTGATCATTTTCAATATTAATTTCGATTCCATATTTCATAAGTGGTTCTAACGTTTCTTTTAAATTACCTGAAAAATGTTCAAAATCACCAATGTTCCATTTGATTTTAGAAACGTTCATTTGTTGTGCTTCTTTGAGGTACTCTTCCAACTTAGGATTGAGTTTTCCATCAACGAAAACTTCGTCCGGGACACTATAATATAAATCTAAGTTTCTACTTTGTACTACTGAACTAATTTCAGGGATCTCTTGTACAAGGTCTCTAAAATATTCTCGTCTAATTTCAACAGCTGAAAAATCCATCGAATCAAGCTCAGAAATCATCTCAGCCTGTGTCTTTCCATTGTTCCATTCGTTAACTAACAAAAGTAAATTGGCGGATATTTTTCTTGTACTCATTTTAAAATCCTCTGATTTCGTCATATTTAGGAAACCGGTATCCTTAACTCATATAGTAAGCGCTTTCAAAAAATTGTCAAGTAAAATATTCACTTTATGTAAAATAAAAAAGACGCCCGAATAAAAAAGACGTCTTCATCGCAATGATGAAAAACGTCTTATTAAAATGACTTTCTTACAACAATATCACTTTTAACTTCTTGGATATTTGGTTCTTTTTTATCTTTTAACTGCTCTAAGATTAGCTTTCCCACCTGTTGTCCAATCATCTTTGGATGTTGATCAATCGTACTCAGTGGCGGATCAATTAACATCCCCATATTAGAATCATCGTACCCAACGATGCCGACTTGTGTAGGAATTTCAATCTTATTTTCTTTTAGATAAGCTACACAATTATTTAAAACACGACCGTTGGTAGCAAAAATAACTGTTTTTTGTTGCGATGACTTTAGGTAGTCTATTAAACCTTCAACGGCTGAATCTTCAATATCAACTTCAATTAACTTGAGCTCAACTTTGTTTTTATCTGCCACTGATTGAAAAGCTTTCAATCGTAACTCGCGGGTTGATTTTCCAGCAACTGGATTAGATACGACGACAAACCTTTGATATCCCGACTCGACTAATTTATTCGCTAGTCGAACCGATGCAGCATAATCATCTGAAGCAACCATTGACCATTGCAAGGGAGTCGTTTTACGGTCTACTAGAACCATTGGGATTCGTTTTTGATCAACAAAACCATAACTGGAACTCTGATTACTTTGCGGTTGCAAAATAATTCCATCAACATTTTGTGAAATAAATCTTTCTAATGCGTCTTGCTCAATTTTCGGATCATTGGCTGCATCAGAAATCAAAAGTTGATAGTCCTGTGGCCCTAAAACCATTTGAATTCCTTTAATTAAAAACGATGTATAGAGATTGCCAATATCAGCTACAACAAGTCCAATTAAATTAGAATGCTTAGACTTTAATGCACGTGCCTGCTGACTAGGAATATAGCCCATTGTTTCAATAGTATTCTGAATTTTATCATGAGTTTCTTTACTCATTCGCCCACGTTGACCGTTTAAGAATCTAGATATTGTTGCTTTAGAAACACCAACCGCGTCCGCTACATCTTGAATCGTGACTTTATTCATATCCTATCTCCCGTTCTTATCTTAATTTCATATTATCAGAATTAAACTGATAAAACATAAGAATGATCATTTATTTAATTATATTTAGGTATTACATATCAAATATATAAGCAACATCTTTGCGGTTAACTTACTAATCATGTTACGTTAAAAACACAATAAAGTTAATTGTATTTATTAATAGCACTGGATTATCGAAAGGAGCGTCAACTATACTTGGATGGTTATGGTCTATGATCGTTGGTGGAATTATTGGTGCCGTTGCTGGAGCAATTACCAGTCGTGATTTACCTGCTGGAATTTTTGGTAACATTATTGCCGGATTAGTCGGTGCCTGGATTGGACAATCATTATTAGGTTCGTGGGGTCCATCACTTGCTGGAATGGCAATTGTTCCATCATTAATTGGTGCAATTGTTCTAGTATTGATTGTTTCGGCAATCTTCGGAATGCGTAAAACTAAATAAACTTGATTAAAAATGACTGACCGTTATGGAGCACTTCAAACTTGCTTGTGACGGTCAGTCATTTTTTGTATCTATTTTTACATTTATAAACACTGTTAAATTCAGTATCTTTGAATCTCTTCGTTCCACTACAATCACGAATGATTATAGTATGAATATTGTTTGAATTTAGCGTTACATCAGCATTTCATTTTATTATCTATTGAGTGTATCCGTTCATCATGTATAAGTATTATGATATTATTTTTATAAGATAAAAAGAAAGAAGGCCTATTAATGGATAATCCAATTCAAATCGGTAACCTCGTCCAATGCAATAAATCAGATGATCTCACTAAACCATTTTTAGGTAAGGTCAAACGGATTATGGACAATCACGTCATTGTTCAAATCTTGCACTTTGATGCTTCTGATCGGTGGGTTGCCGACAAAGTTCAATACACAACCCTAATAAAGAAATGTAATATTAAAACCGTTGTTGTTCATAAGCGAGCTCAATAAACTAACGCCTCGAAATAAGTACGCCTGCAACTGCGGCAAAGATTAATACTGCAAGAAAAGTCATTACAAATGTCCAAATTGCCCATGGAATACTGTGCTTTTGTTCATAATTAACACGTACGCGATAGTCACAGCTGAATATAAAGATTACCCAGACAACAAAGACGATTAATTCAATTCCTACATGTAGTAAATTAGCAACTAGTAGAATCATAAGTACAACGATTGTGTCACGAAAAGCCTTTTTTAGTGCACTTTTAGAGATTGGATTTTTGTACAAAATATTCCGCTTCCTTATTTAACTTTGATCCATTTGCCAGTCTTTATTTGATATTTATAAGCTGCTACTTTTTTAGCCTTTTTGTTTTTGTATGAATATTGAGTCCATGTTGCTCCATTACCATCAATATACTTATTTGGTTTTAAAGTTGTATTAACAAAGCATGGTTTACTATTGCCGTTATCAATGCCATAAGTTATATTAGCCAGCCAATTCTTTAGCACTAAAATCTTTTTTGCATTTTGTACCAGACGATTAATTTGCATGTCATTTGCCAAAAGCACTTTTGTATAAGTATTGGTCCCCTTATTTTTAGTACTAATTGGATTTAATTGATACGTTTTTCCGCGATAAATAATATTAATCTTTTCTTTTTTTATTGCAGAAGTTTCAGCTTTATTATTAGCTTGCATACTGAGTTTGTCGTTGTAGACTGGAATTTTATATAAATGTTGATAAGTGAACTGACTATTCTTTTTAATAACTGGTCCGTTTTTAAGAATCTTCATATCTTTTAAAGCAACTAATTGATATTTACCAGCTGTAAAGAATTCACTATTTTGAATATTTTCTACAACCCTTGTAACCTTTGTAACTGGCTTATAGTGTTTTGCAGTAACTAATACAGAAACTTTTGTACCAGGTTTTATATATTTGATTGCTGGTGTAAGTTCTCCACCGACTTTGATATTTTTATATCCCTTGATTACTAATTGGGTGCGTGAATCATTATCACTACTTGCTTCGGCACTTGGTATAACCGATGGATTCGGTCTGTTGTGAGCACCGGCAGCATCAGTAACATAAGCTTTCACCTTATTCGTTTTCAACCCATTAACCTTCACATCAGCGATTGCGTCTGTTGATTTTAGTTTCAATGACTTAATCTTCTTCAAGCTTGTATTCAATTTAATCTTGAACGAACCGTTACTACTTGTCACTCCACTACCGATTACTTTTTTACCATTCAAAACCTGAACTTGAACATTTTTAGATGCTTTGCCAGCAACGGTATTATCGTCTTGATATAATTTTTGAGTTGTAATGCTTGGTGTTGCAGCAGTTTTAGCATGAGCAATATTTAAATTACCAGCCAACCCTACTCCCATTAAGATTGTTGCTAATGCAACGGTTCCTCTTTTAAACATAATTAATATTCCTCCCACGGATCATCTTTAGCCCAATTGCCATCGTCACGGCCCTTAAAAGTCGCGACTTTTTTTAATTTTCCTTTTTTATACGAATACTTATTCCACGTTGCGCCCTTAGCACCGATAACCGTGTTATCCGGTGACATTGTTGAGTTTATGGTAAGTTTATTCTCGTTAACTAAACCTTCATAACTAAAATTATTCATCCAACTATCCACTATAACAATTGATTTTAAATTTTGAATTAGACGCTCTATTTGCAAATTATTTTGATGATAACGTCGATATAAAGACTGTTTTGCTTTAAATTTTTTGTTAACCGGTTGTAGCTGATATTGATTTCCCTGATAGTTAACATAAATCTGTTCGTCTTTAATAGCGTTTAAGCCTTTTTTATTCATCATCTCATGTGTCTGCGGTGTACTTTCGTTAAAGCCCTTATAGTGGTGAACATACGTAAATTCAGTATTACGCTTGATGACTGGCCCATTTTTTAAAATACGTAAATCTCTTAGGGCAATCATTTTAGTTGCGCCATCATGATAAAAATCACGATTGTTGATATACTCAGACACCTTAACTTTAATCGTCTTTGCTTTATAATGTTTGGCTGTCACATGAACTCTAACGACTTTACCCTTAACAAGACGGAAATTCGCTTTTTTATAAGTGCGGTCTCCATATTCGTTATTACCGTCCATATATTTCAAGCCAACAACACTACCTTTGGTCCAATCACTGGTGGCATCAACATTAACCTCAACATAACCCGTTTTAGTTGGCCGTAAAGCATAATCCGGTGACGCCATGACAGTACAATTCTTAATTTTATTAGTCTTCAAAGGCTTCACTTCGATAGTTTTGACCTTTTGTTGTCCATGCTTATTAGTTAATAGCACTTGAAGTTTCTTAACGTTTGTCAGTTTATTCTTAAGCTTGATATGAAACTTTTTGTTTTTTCCAAGCGTAGTATGGCCTATATCTCGCTTACCAAGAATAACTTTAATAGTCTTTGTGTTAGCAGCTTTCCCGCTCACATATGTATCATCCTTATACAACTTTTGCACCGTTGCTTTGGGTGTTGTTACTTTTTGAGCATGTACTTCTGGGGATAGACCAACTAAAAACAATCCCAGACCAGCTAAAATTAGTGTCTTCTTAATAGCCATTTCATCCTCCGTCGTTAATATATTACTTATAGAATTATACTTCCTTTGCCTTTCACACTCAATCGTTTATTTAAAGCCATTTGACAATCAAATTAAGAATGCTAGAATTCTAATCATAAATTAATAATTAACGTTAATTTCTTGATGAGTAAGTTTAATATTTAGTTCAGAGAGTTTCCGAATGGTGCGAGGAAATCAAAAATATAAACTGAAGATGGTCTAGATTATTACGTAGGTGTGAGTCATCAGATTAGCACTTAATGGTTGTGCCCATTACCGCACTCAGTTATTTAACTGAATGAGAGAACAATTGTGAAGTTGTTCCAAAGTAAGGTGGTACCGCGGTCACACGTCCTTATTATTCATAAATAAATTTTAGTAGAGTTATTCATTTTTTGAATAGCTCTTTTTTCTTTTCTAAAAGGAGGTGGATTTCACACTATTTTTGTTAATTTGACTGTTTCAGATTAATGCGAGAAGCGTATAATTATAGGCATTGCTATCACACTTTTATTGCAATTATTACGCAATGCCGCTTTAATTTAAAAGACCTAAGGTAATAAGTCAAGAG
>NZ_JQCQ01000015.1 GCF_001437605.1 Pediococcus argentinicus | reverse complement strand
GTGTTGCACTTCAATTTTAAATTCGGGCTTTAATTATAAGGTATTCTTTTGTATCATTAGTGTAAGTTAATCGATCGGAGGATGCCATGAAAAAAATAGCAATCTATCTTATTTCACTTCTATCAGTGGTTGTAATGTTAGGAGCCTGCACACATAATAAGGTTTATGCCACAGTGGTTGTGACACCAGATAAGTATAGTAAGATATCAGATGATAAAAAATTAATTGAGACAACTATTTCAGAGATGAAGAAGTTTAACTCAGAGCGTCCAGATACTGAAAAGAAAATTATAGATTCTCTCGACCAGTTAATTGACCAAGGACAAAAGGGAATGAGTAAAAAGGATCAAGCTGAGTTTAAAGACCTGTTAGGAACAAGTTCAAATGGTGTGCAAGGTATGCTTACGAGAGCATATAAGCACCAACTTGGATTTGATGATGATTTAACTGGACACGTTCGTCATAATATGTTGAAGGCAATGCAATTAATGACTCATAGCATTACGAAGAATAAAAATGATCAAGATAAGATTTATAAACAGATGTTAAAAGATACCAGTGCTAACTCTGATCTCTATCAGATTGGTAATGATCAATAATAAAATAGTAGTTTAGGTTGAGTTTCCAAACCAACCTGAACTACTATTTTTAATTTAGACAGATGTGTAAATCTTTGACAGAGTTATTGATAAAGGATATTCTCAGTAATGAGATTTGGACTAGTTTAATTGCTAAAATATTTAAAAATTTGGAGGATATCTACATGAAAAATGATTCTGATCCACGTGTCCTTCGAACTAATAAAAGTCTGAATGAGGCTTTTATTAAATTGTTAAAAAACTATCGCGTGGAAGACATTAATGTTCGTCAAATAACGGATGAAGCCGATGTTACTCGGAGCGCATTTTACGGGCATTTTAAAGATAAGAACGAATTCGTAAATATGGTGGTGGAAGATGCTGTTCGAGAGATATTTAGGCCAGCGTTAGTTGATGGAGCTGATAACTTACCAATTGATAACGTAAAAAAACATGCGGTTTCAGTTTTATCAATGTCTAAGATGTTTGATCAAATTGCAAATAAGTACGATGCTTACACTGTTTTATTATGTACACCTGGTTTTACAGATTTTAAAGATAAGTTTGAAATAGAAATAAGTCACTGGCTTGAAAAGTTTGCTTTTTATTTTGATAATCAATTAAAGATTGATGGGTTGCCAATTCAAGTTATATGTTCCTTTTATGTCCATGGATTGACGGGAATGGTTACTGACTGGTTAGATAAAGGTATGGTTTATACTCCACATTATATGGCCCGGATTGCTCAAAAGACGTTACAATATCCAAGACAGGCTGGAGAGCTACATTTAGTAGATTTTTTTGGTGATTAACTTGACTTACTAGGCAATTCTTTGTTATAGTATCAAAGTTGTATGTGGACACTCTCGCTACAACCGCACAATTCTGAGTATTAAAGCATAGCACTTAGATTGGCGAGTCTTAGAATATATAAAGGAGGTGCACATCGTGTACGCAATTATTAAAACAGGCGGTAAGCAATTTAAGGTTGAAGAAGGCGAATCAATTTTTGTTGAAAAGTTGAACGTTGCTGAAGGCGAAAAGGTTACTTTTGATCAAGTTATCTTCGTCGGCGGAGAATCAACTAAGGTTGGATCACCAGTTGTTGATGGTGCTTCAGTTGCTGGAACTGTTGAAAAACAAGGCAAGCAAAAGAAGATCACAACTTTCAAGTACAAGGCTAAGAAAAACCAGCATACAAAAACTGGTCATCGTCAGCCATATACAAAGGTTAAGATTGATTCTATCAATGCTTAATGTAGGTGGTTACTATGATTCAAGCATGGATTAGCAAGCAAGACGGCCAGATTAATGGTTTTAAGTTAACCGGTCACGCAAATTCAGGTGAGTATGGACAAGACATTGTCTGTGCAGCTATATCGGTACTTTCTATCAATACGGTTAATAGTATCGAGAAGCTAACTCCAATTTCTCCGAAGGTTGTTTCAAACAATCAAGAAGGCGGATATATGGAGGTTAGTGTTCCAGATGCTATGAGTCCGGAGGCTGAACAAAAAGTTCAACTAATTCTTAGTTCTTTTGAATTAGGGATGAAAGACATTAGTCAGTCATACGGTGAATATATAAACTTAAATTAAAAACTTAATCCGGAGGTGAAACTATCATGGAAATGAATTTACAATTCTTCTCTCATCATAAGGGGGGCGGTTCCACATCTAACGGTCGTGACTCTGCAGGTCGTCGTTTAGGTACAAAACGTGCAGATGGTCAAGCTGTTAAAGGTGGAATGATCATTTATCGTCAACGTGGAACACATATTTATCCAGGTGCTAATGTAGGCCGTGGTAATGACGATACTTTGTTTGCTCTTTCAGACGGAGTTGTACGCTTCGAACGTAAAGGTCGTGACAAGCGTCAAGTTTCTGTTTACCCAGTAGCAGACGCTGAATAATTAACAATTAATAGTCGTGAGCGAAAGTGATTTAGCTCGCGACTTTTTTGTTGCCTTGGATTATAAAAGTTATTTAGTTAATTTTAGCTTTTATGTATAGACTTAACTTGTTTAAAGTAGGCTGTATTGCTATAGTTAACGTAATAAAGATTTTTTGGAGGAATTTAATAATGAGCACAATTTCAACGGCGGATTTTAAAAATGGATTAACTATTGAATTTGATAATAATATCTGGCGAATTGTTGAGTTTCAGCATGTTAAGCCTGGTAAAGGTGGAGCTTTTGTTAGAAGTAAGCTAAAGAACTTGCGAAACGGTGCGGTTCAGGAAAAAACTTTCCGTGCTGGAGAAAAAATGGAACAAGCAAACATTGAAACAAAAAGAATGCAATATCTATATAATGATGGAGCAAATTTTGTTTTCATGGATAATGAAACCTATGAACAAGTTGAAATTCCTGAAGAACGACTAGATTACGAAAAAAATTATCTAATTGAAAACATGAATGTTAGTATCTCTTTCTACGGTACTGAAACGCTGGGTGTTGAGTTACCTAACACAATTGATATGAAAGTAGTGGCTACAGAACCTGGTATTAAGGGAAATACTGCCAGTGGTGGTTCAAAACCAGCTACGATGGAAACAGGATTGGTAGTTCAAGTTCCATTCTTTGTTAACGAGGGTGATGCTTTAACAATCAATACTTCTGATGGAACTTACGTTTCACGAGCATAAGGGGGTCTTGAAATGGCAGAAAGTAAGTATTTAACATTAAGTGATGATAGTTCAAAAAATGGTCAAATTTCACTTGCTCCTGAAGTGATTGAAATCATTGCGGGAATTACTGCTGAACAAGTTCAAGGAGTTCATTTAGTTAACAGTAGTTTTTCGAAGGGCGTTAGTGCTCTTTTAGGTTTAGAATCGGGAGCTTCTGGAATTAAGTTAACTGAAGATGATCGTGGACTAGTGATTGAAGTAAACGTGGTACTCGACTTTGGTATTTCTGTTCCTCAAACTGCAGCTAAACTTCAAGAAAAAATTAAGCAACAAATTTTATTTATGACTGAAATTGTTATCAATGAAGTTAACATTGAAGTCGACGGAATGTTACCTGAAGAAACTAATTCTTCAATTGATCCGGATGATATTTTTGCAGAAAAAGATGGTGAAGAAAAGTGAAAATAAACCGTCACCAGATTCGCGAAAGTGCTTTTCAAGTTCTCTTTGCTAAAAATGCCAACAAAGATGGCAATCTAGTTGATATTAAAGACCAGGTTCTTGAACAATATGATACAACTGAACAAGATACTCAGTATTTAAACTATTTGATAGATGGCGTTTTGGAACATGAAGATGACTTAAAAGCTCAAATTAGTTCTAAATTGAAAAAGGGTTGGTCAATTACACGACTAACAAATCCTGATTTAATTATTTTAGAATTAGGAACTTTTGAATTAACAGATCAAAATGACACACCTGATAATGTGGTTATTAATGAGTCAATTGAGCTTGCTAAAACATTTGCCGATGATAATTCCCGTAAGTTTATTAACGGTGTTTTATCAAAAATTGCTGATGAACATTAAAAAACTGTAGATTGTAGTTGCATGTTGCAACTATGATCTTTTTTTGATTGGGGCTTTGAATCAATAAATGATAAAATAGAAACATTAAATACATCGGGTCGGAGGAGTTAGAATGGCAGTTATTATTGATGGAAAAGCGTTAGCAGCAGAAGTTGATCAAGATACTAAAAAACAAGTTGATAGTTTATTAAAACGGGGTCTTGAACCACATTTAGTTGTGATTCTAGTGGGAGACAACGAAGCTAGTCAAATCTATGTTAGAAATAAGAGTAGAAGAGCGGAAAAACTAGGAATCAAGTCGACTGTCATTAAACTAGATGCAGATACTAGTGAACAGGATTTACTTGATCAAATTGAAAAGTTGAATACTGACGATAGTGTTCACGCTATTCTGGTTCAAATGCCATTGCCAGATCAAATTAATGAATTTAAAGTGATTGAAACCATTAGCCCTAAAAAGGATGCAGATGGATTTAATCCAGTTAATGTTGGTCGTTTGAGCGCTGGCCAAATGGATCATACTCCAGTTGCATGTACTCCTAAGGGAATCATGAAGATGTTGGAAAAATACCAAGTCAACGTTGATGGCAAAAATGTTGTGGTTGTTGGCCGTAGTAATATCGTTGGTAAGCCAATGAGTTATCTGTTGTTGAATGCTAACGCTACGGTAACTGTTGCACACAGCCACACTGCTAATCTTAAACAATTGACCAAAACAGCTGATATTTTAGTTGTTGCTGTTGGTAAAACCCATTTTATCAAAGTACAAGATATTAAAGATGATGCAGTTGTAATTGACGTCGGCATGGATCGCGATGAAAATGGAAAATTAACTGGTGATGTCGAGTTCAGTTCTGCTGATAAGGTTGCTAGTTTTATCACACCGGTACCAAAGGGTGTCGGTCCAATGACAATTTCTATGTTGATGCAACAAACAGTTGAATTAGCTAAATGGAGCAAGGAATAATGGCAACTGAATATTTAACGGTTACGGCTTTAACTTCCTACATTAAGAGAAAATTTGATGTAGATCCATATTTGCAAAGAATTTATTTAGTGGGAGAAATTTCTAATTTTCGTCCGCGTCCAAATAGTCACCAGTATTTCAGTTTAAAAGATGACCACGCAAAAATTAATGCAATCATGTTTAAGTCGGCTTTTAGTAAAGTTAAATTTCGTCCTGAGGAAGGTATGAAAGTACTGGTTACTGGTCGAATTTCTGTTTATCCAGGTAATGGTGGGTACCAGATTTATATCGATTCTATGCAACCAGACGGAGTGGGAGCCTTATATCAGGCTTATGAACAATTGAAACAGAAATTAAGTGCTGAGGGGCTTTTCACTGCACCTAAACAGGCTTTAGTAAAGTTTCCTAAACGTATTGCGGTGGTTACTAGTCCGTCTGGGGCGGTTATTCGAGATATTATCACAACGGTTCAACGAAGATATCCCATTGCTCAGATTGTTTTATATCCAGCGGTTGTACAAGGAAATGAGGCTGCCGGTGATATCGTTCGACAAATTGAAAGAGTTAATCAGGATGAAACTTTTGACACTTTAATTATCGGTCGTGGTGGTGGATCGATTGAAGATCTATGGCCATTTAATGAGGAGACTGTTGCACGTGCAATTTTTAATAGTACAATTCCAGTGATATCTTCGGTTGGACATGAGACTGATACGACGATTGCTGATTTAGTTGCTGATGTCCGTGCAGCTACGCCAACTGCGGCTGCTGAACTAGCTACACCAGTATTATCAGATGAGTTATTATCAATTCAAAAACAACAATTAAGATTAAATGTTGCTGTTAAGAATCGAATTGATCGCAATCGCCAATTAGTTCAGCATCTAACTCAATCATATGTCTTTACTGATCCAAGCCGATTGTATGAAGGATATATTCAAAATATTGATCAATTAAAACTACGATTAACTGGTGCACAACGAGGCATTTTAAATAATTTTGAACAGAGATTAATTTCGACCAATAATCAGTTAAAAACCAATACGCCTAAGAATAGAATTGAGTTATTAAAACAGGCGGTGAGCCATTCTAAAGAATCGTTGGTTAGAAATATGCAACAGAACTTGATGAATGATGAATCAATGGTTCGTGACTTAATTACTGGTTTGGATCATTTAAGTCCATTAAAGGTAATGGGCCGTGGATTCACCTATGTAACTAAGGATGACCACGTTATTAAATCAACGGCAGATTTATCGGAACAAGAAGTTGTTTCAATGCATTTCAAAGATGGTACAGCCGAAGCGGTTGTTCAAAACATAGAAAAGGATAAGAAAGATGGCAAATAAGAAAACTTTTGAAGATAATTTAAAAGAGTTAGAACAAATTGTAAATAATCTAGAAAAGGGAGACGTTCCTTTGGAAGAAGCATTGACTGAATTTCAAAAGGGCGTCCAGCTTAGTGGCGAATTACAAGATACTTTGAAGAATGCTGAAAAAACACTTACTAAGGTTATGGATGAAGACGGTAAGGAATCCGATTTTGATTTAAAAGATCAGAGTACAGACCAAAATGACTAAATCACTTTCCAGTTTTCAAAATCAAAATATTCCAAAAATCAATCAAAGGATTGATGACTTATTAGACCAAACAGTTTTTGATAATGAGTTAAAGTCGATGATGGCTTATTCTATTCATGCTGGTGGAAAACGTCTTCGTCCCTTGCTGCTACTTGCAATTATTGAAACCGTACAAAATATTTTAACTAAGGATGACTTTACAGTTGCTGCGGCACTGGAAGCTATCCATACATATTCTCTTATTCATGATGATTTACCAGCTATGGACAACGATGACCTGCGACGGGGTAATCCCACGAGTCATAAGAAGTATGGCGAAGCACATGCTATTTTAACTGGTGATGCATTATTGACGGTTGCTTTTCAGTGGTTATCTAGCCTTGATGGAGACTCGGATAAAACAGTTAAGTTGGTTACGGAACTGTCTGCAGCGGCTGGACCCAGCGGTATGGTTATCGGTCAAGTTTGGGATATTGAAGGTGTAACTAAGCAGTATTCAATGGATAAACTTCAGCAGTTACACGAAAATAAAACAGGTCGCTTACTTAAATTCACAGCTCAGGCAGCGAATGTTTTAACTAATGTTTCTAAGCAACTGGCTGATGAGTTAGTAGGGTTTACAACTAATTTTGGGTTAGCATATCAGATTTTTGATGATATTGCTGATGTTACTGAAACAACGGCTCAGCTTGGTAAGACGGCTCACAAGGATTTAGCCCAAAATAAAAATACTTATCCAAATTTGGAAGGCTTACAACAAGCTAAATTAGACTTAGATAACGTAATTAAACATATGAATGAAAATTTGCAACGCATGTCTGAAATAGATTCAACATTGGACCTAGGTCTTTTACGTGGATTCATTCAGTATTTGCAACTAGATGGTGAAAAATAATGAAAAAAGAACGAGTAGATGTGTTATTAGTTCAACAAGGAATATTTGACACACGTGAAAAGGCTAAACGTGCAGTCATGGCAGGCGAGGTCTTAGGTGAAAATGAAGAAAGACTTGATAAACCGGGCGTTAAAATTGATCCCACAATCGAACTTCATTTAAAAGGTAAACCCATGCCGTATGTTAGTCGTGGTGGACTGAAACTGGAGAAGGCATTGAAAGCGTTTAATCTAAGTGTCGATGGTTTAACGGTGCTTGATATTGGATCATCAACCGGTGGTTTTACCGATGTAATGCTTCAAAACGGTGCTAAGCTCAGTTATGCGTTAGATGTAGGTACCAATCAACTTGTTTGGAAACTTCGTAGTGATCCTAGAGTTGTTGTAATGGAAAATACTAACTTTAGATACTGTAAGCCAGAGGACTTTACTGACGGTCAGCCTGAGTTTACGTCCATTGATGTATCTTTTATTTCATTAAAGCTGATTTTGCCAACCTTGCGTGATATTTTAAAACAGAACGGCTCCGTTGCAGCTTTGATCAAACCTCAGTTTGAAGCTGGGCGTGAAAAGGTCGGGAAACACGGCATTATCAAAGAACGTTCAACGCATAAAGAAGTTTTAGAAAATACACTTCAAATGGCAGTTAACGAAGGATTTACGGTGGCAGGACTCAGTTTTTCACCAATTAAGGGTGGCGAAGGCAATATCGAATTCTTAGCTCATTTGATTAATGTTGGGGTTGATAATGCTGAAGTCTTACCAGAAGTTGGTATCGAAAGAACTTTGGATGAAGCGTACGAAAGTTTAAATAGTAAGGAGTAAGTTATGCAAAAATCAACTAGGTTAAACCTGATAAGAGATATAATTAAAAATCAACATATAGAGCGCCAAGAAGACCTAGTTGAAATACTGACTGCTCAAGGAGTTACGGTGACTCAAGCCACTATTTCTCGAGATATTCGGGATTTACAACTGATCAAAGTTAAACAAAACAAAGCTCATTCCGTTTATGCACTTCCGTTTGATGATGCACCGAAGTTGGAAAAGAGATTTTTCAAATTACTAAAAATGAGTTTGGTTTCAATTAGGATTCAGGATCAAATGGTGTTTATAGATTTACGTCCCGGAAATGGTCCCAGTATTGCTGGATTACTAAAACAAGTTCACTACAGTTTTATCTTTAGCGTTTTGAGTGATGACAGCGGTGTGCTAGTTATCTGTTCCGACGTTAAACATGCTAAGGATTTACAAAAACGAATTACAAAGGCTGTCGCTTATAGTTAGGGGAAAGAATTATGTTAGAAGAAATTTCAATTACAAATTTTGCCATAATTGATAAACTTGATGTTACTTTCAACGCTGGTATGACGGTTCTAACAGGTGAAACTGGTGCCGGTAAGTCAATTATCATTGATGCAGTTGGACTTTTAGCAGGTGGGCGTGGATCAGTCGACTTTATTCGGACTGGTGAGAAGAAAGCTGTTTTACAAGGTGTCTATCGAGCCGAAAATAATGATAAGACTAATCAAGCCCTGGAAAGTTTAGGAATTGATTCTGATGATTCTGAAATTATAATTACGCGTGAAATTCAAGCGAATGGACGTAATATTTGTCGTATTAATGGAATGATCGTCAATTTAGCTGCTTTAAAACAAGTTGGTGAAACATTGATTGATATCCATGGCCAAAATGAGCATCAAGAATTGATGGATCCAGAAAAGCACCTAGGCATGTTAGATCAATTTGATAGTTCAGTTCAGCAGTATAAGGATGACTATGAGCAAGCTTTTAAAAAGTACCAGAAGTTAAATACTCAGTTACAGAAATATACCGCTAATGAGCAAGAATGGAACCAGCGTTTAGACATGCTCCAATTTCAGGATAAAGAAATTGAAGAAGCTCAATTAGTTCCAGATGAAGATAAAGACTTGGAACAAAAGAGAGAACATCTTATTAATTTCCAAGCTATTTCAGATGCGCTGACCAATAGTTATCAAGCCCTGGAAAATGAGGATGGTAGTTCTGCTTCAGATTTGATTGGTTCAGCAATGAATGAATTAGATGGTATTGCTAAATTCGAAGATGACTATGAGACTATGGCTGGGGATGTTAAGTCTGCATACTATACAGTTCAAGATGTTACTAACCAAATTAGGGATGCTTTGGATGATTTAGAGTGGAACGAAGGGGAACTGGATACTGTTGAGCAGCGACTGGAAACTATTCGTCAATTGAAACGTAAGTATGGTGATAGTATTAATGACATCCTTACTTATCACGATGAAATCAAAAAAGAATTAGATTCTATGACTGGTGATAGCACTAATTTGGATGATTTAAGTAACCAAGTTCAAAAGTTATATCAAACTGTTTTAGATAAAGGAGAGAAGTTAAGTGAATATCGTCATGATATGGCAAAGAGACTAGAAGACAGAATTAAAGTTGAATTAAACCAGTTATACATGGAAAAAACGACTTTTAAGACTGTGTTTACCAAGCTAGATGAGCCTAATATTTCTGGAATTGATCAAGTTGAGTTTTATATTCAACCCAATCCAGGAGAAGACCTGCGACCATTGGTTAAGATTGCATCTGGAGGGGAACTATCTCGTATCATGTTGGCACTCAAAACCATTTTTGCTCAAAGTGATGGAGTGACAAGTATTATCTTTGATGAAGTTGACACCGGAGTTAGTGGACGTGTTGCTCAAGCTATTGCTGATAAAATACATGATATTGCTGAGTTCTCGCAAGTATTATGTATTTCACATTTACCACAGGTGGCTGCTGAAGCTGACAATCAATTGTTTGTTTCCAAAGATATTGTACATGATCGAACTGAAACTAAGGTTCAACGCTTGGATTACAAAGGGCGGGTACAAGAAATTGCTCGAATGTTAGCAGGAACAGATGTGACAACTTTAAGTATTGAACATGCTGATGAGCTTTTAAAGATGGCTCATTCAAAATAAAAATATATACGAAAAAAAGTGGTGCACATACTATCATGTGGACCACTTTTGTTGTCTAAACCAGGTTGGTAATACTACGAATATTTGATGTATTAATAACGTGAGTTAAGCCTGAATCTGGGTTAACTAAACGAACGCCACCATTGAGTGTTAAATGGAGGTAGCCACTTACTTCATAGACTGACTGTTTAACATTTAGTTGAATACTTACAGGTGTATGATGAACAATCCCGAAATCAATACTATCTTCTATTTGAGTTAATGGCATTTGAAAGTCAGCAATGGTTTGATTACGATCTTCTGGAACATCGAATAGATGTTCATATTTTTCATGGATTTTATTTAGTGATTGAGTAATTCTTCTAAATGGTGCGATTGTTTGATTTTGCATGATAACACTCCCCGAACGTTTGTTTGTATTTACATTATACGAACAAGCGTTCTAGTTTGCAATAGTTTTATATAAAATCTTGAAAAAAAGCTTAAAAAAGTGCAAAATAGTAGAATACATAAGACTTTAGGAGTAATTTGATGAAGCGAAGAGGAATGTTAATTGTGTTGTCTGGCCCCTCAGGTGTCGGTAAAGGGACTGTTAGAAAAGCAATCTTTGATCAAGGTGCGAACGAATTTGAATACTCAATTTCAATGACCACACGTAAGCCTCGTGAAGGTGAAGTTGATGGTGAAGACTATTTCTTTGTATCTAAAGAAGAGTTTGAAGACAGAATTAAAAACGGTGGTATGTTAGAATATGCTCAGTACGTTGATAACTATTATGGAACGCCATTAAAGTATGTCAACGAAACTTTGGACTCTGGGAAAGATGTATTTTTAGAGATTGAAGTTAATGGAGCAAAACAAGTTCGTGAAAAGATGCCGGACGGAGTTTTCTTGTTCTTAACACCACCAGATTTAATGGAATTAAAGCAACGCATCATTAATCGTGGAACAGAAGACATGGCTACGATTGACAAGCGGATGAAAAAAGCCGTTGAAGAAATTAAAACTATGCGCGATTATGACTATGCAGTTGTTAATGATGACATTAATGTTGCAGTTGAAGAAATTAAGACAATTATTCGTGGAGAACACTTACGTGTCACACGTGTTTATCCTGAATATCAAGAAATGTTAGGAGAAATGTAAAATGATTTTATACCCATCAGTTGACGATTTATTAGAACGTGTTGATTCAAGATATTCTTTAATTATGTTAGCTAGTAAGAGAGCTCATCAGTTAGACGAAGGTGCTCAACCATTGTTAGATCATTACGATTCAGACAAAAATGTTGGTCGTGCTCTTGAAGAAGTTGTAGCTGGAGACGTTATTATTGATCCAGTTGAAAAAGACCTTTAATCTTAAATACTTTATAGTCTGGAATGAAACTAATCGTTTTGTTGCAGGCTTTTTTTAACTATTTTAATAATTAATTTTAAAAGAGGATGGATTATGAAAAAAATAGTTTTTGTATTAACCGGTGGTATCGCTGAATATAAGGTGATTGAGCTAATCCGAAATGAGATGAAACTGGGAAATGATGTCAGAGTTGCTATGACTGAAATGGCTACGAAGTTTGTTACGCCTTTAACCTTTAGTACTTTGACTAACCACGATGTTTTAACTGATTTTGAAAATCACACAAATAAACCAGTTGCACATGTTGAACTAGCGGATTGGGCAGACTTAATAGTAATCGCTCCTGCGACTGCAAACTTCATGAGCAAGATGGCGATGGGATTAGCGGATGATTTTGCTTCAACGATGGTACTAGCGAGTCACGCATCTAAGTTAGTGATTCCGGCAATGAATGTTAATATGTGGAATAATCCTGCCACGCAAAGAAATGTTAATATTCTAGTTCAAGATGGAATTAAAGTTATGGAACCTGATGATGGCCTACTGGCTGAAGGATATAGTGGCAAGGGGCGTTTTCCTGAAAATGAATCGATCATTCGTAAAATTAATAAACAACTGGAGTCAGGTTCGAAACTATCTGGTAAACATATCTTGGTTACGGCCGGGGGAACCAGAGAACCCATTGACTCAGTTCGTTTCATCGGAAATCGTTCATCGGGAAAAATGGGTTTTGCAATAGCCAAGGCCGCCTATAATCAAGGTGCATACGTTACACTAATAAGTGGTCCAACTAAGTTACCAGCTATTCCAGGAGTCAAGACTATCTTTATCCAGACGGTTGATGATTTGCAAAATGCTATTAATGAAAATATTAAACAAGCAGATGCTTTAGTTATGGCAGCTGCAGTATCAGACTATCGGGTTGCAACGGTTGCAGACCACAAACTTAAAAAAAGTGAGTTTGATGGAACAATGCAACTTCAGTTAGTTGAAAATCCTGATGTTCTTGCTAACTTAGAACATCCCGATAACTTAAAATTTGTTGTTGGTTTTGCTGCTGAAAGTGAGAACCTCTTAGCAAACGGACAAACAAAATTAAAAAAGAAACACGTTGATATGATTGTTGCCAATGATATTTCAAAGTCTGACACAGGATTTGATAGTGATGATAATGCAGTCACTTTGATTAGGCCTGAATTAAAGCCAGAAGTTATTAAAAAACAAAGTAAAAAACTAATTGCTCAGAGAATTATAGACATTATTTCAGATCAATTATAGAAAGGACGAATCCATGAAACTGGTTCAAGTTATTGTTGATGTAACAGCCATGCAGACTGATACGCCTTACACATACGGTGTTCCAATTGAACTCCAGGATCAAATTGATGTAGGGTCACGATTACTAGTTCCATTTGGAAAGAGCAATCGTCCTATTCAAGCTTTTGTTATTTCAGAGGCACAAGAAGCCGTTGAACAGATGAAAGATATTATCGCTATTTTGGATAATAAACCTACTTTGACACCAGAGTTGGTACAATTATCGAAATGGATTTCTGAAGAAACATTCGCTTTTAGAATTAGTTGTTTAAATGCAATGTTACCCAACGCTTTAAAAGTTACCACCAAAAGATCGATCAAAATAATTTCTGATGAAGTAACTACGGAACAATTGATAGAAATATTTGGTCAGGAGCAAATGCAAGACCTTAGGCCCGCTGACTTATCAGCTAAACAGCAACGACAATTGAATGATTTAATTGCCAATGACCAGGTTGAGTTGATCTATCATACCAATGATGAAGCGCGGTCCCAAAAGGTGACTAAGATTTATCCATTACTCACGACTGAAAAGTTTCGAGAAATTAGTGAAAGTTTAGCTAAAAGTAAGAAGGTCCAGATTAGACTTTTAGATTTACTTCAAAATACCATTACAGAAGACGGTATTGAACAAGTTGAATTAGTTAATCAATTTAACATTGGCCGTTCAACAATTAATACAGCCGTTGACAAGGGATGGATAGAAAAGCGTTCAATCGAAAAATACCGTGATCCATTCTCTAGTCCGGTAGAGCCAGACGAAAAGTTTGTATTGAATGACGAACAACAAGTTGCCTATGATGATATTTCTACTAGCGTTGATCAACGGCAATCTGATGTTTTTTTGTTAGAAGGAGTTACAGGATCGGGAAAAACAGAAGTATACTTGCAAAGTATCGAAACAGCTCTTCAATCTGGAAGAACCGCGTTAATGTTAGTTCCCGAAATTTCCTTGACACCTCTGATGGTTAATCGAGTTCGTGCGAGATTTGGTAATGAAGTGGCTGCCCTACACAGTGGATTATCTGATGGTGAAAAGTTTGATGAATGGCGTCGAATTGATTGCGGCGAGGCTAAAGTAGTAGTAGGAGCACGTTCAGCTGTTTTTGCTCCATTGACTAATATTGGCATTATTATTGTCGACGAAGAGCATTCCTCAACGTATAAGCAGGAGGATAATCCACGTTATCACGCGCGAGATGTTGCGATTAAACGTGCGCAGACATTTAATTGCCCAGTTGTTTTGGGAAGTGCTACACCGTCTTTAGAGTCACGAGCGCGCTGTGAAAAGGGCCTCATTAAACTTTTGACATTAACAAAACGATCACAAGAACAAAGCTTACCGGAAGTTAAAATTGTCGATATGCGTAATGTGAGTGCGCGCAGTCGAAGTAGTGAAAACTTTTCTAATCAGTTGGTAGAGGCCATTCAAGATAAACTTAATCGTAAAGAGCAAGTTGTTTTGCTATTGAATCGACGTGGCTTCTCCTCATTTGTCATGTGTCGTAGTTGTGGATTTGTTTTGAAATGTCCTAACTGTGATATTTCACTAACACTCCATATGGATAGCCATTCAATGCGGTGCCATTACTGTGGACATGAAGAGGCAATACCACAAACATGTGCTAATTGTGGTAGTAACAAAATTAGATTCTATGGTGTTGGAACAGAAAAGATCGAAAAAGAATTGAATCAGCTTTTTCCAGAGGCTGGAGTAATCCGTATGGATGTGGATACAACAAGGCGTAAGGGAGCTCATGAAAAACTATTAGCTCGATTTGGTAATCATGAAGGTGATATTCTTCTGGGAACACAGATGATTGCCAAAGGCTTGGATTTTCCTGATGTTACTTTAGTTGGTGTCTTAAATGCCGATACTGCATTGGAATTACCGGATTTTAGAGCGAGTGAAAGAACTTTTCAACTTTTAACGCAAGTTTCTGGACGTGCCGGTCGGGCTGATAAAACCGGAGAAGTATACATTCAAACGTATAATCCGGAACATTACGCTATTAAGCTAGCCCAAAAACAGGATTATGAAGATTTTTATCATAAAGAAATGTACCTGCGCAATCTTGGAAAATACGCTCCATTTTATTACAGTGTTCAAATTACAATTGATCACCAAGATGAAAAAATGGCTGTAAAAAAGGCGTATGAAGTTTTGAATGATTTACAGCCTAATCTTTCCAAGAATGCGATTGTTCTGGGACCTAGTCCAAAGGCGATTGCTCGAATTAAGCAACGCTATTTTTATCAAATTGTGGTTAAATATAAGAGAGAAACTAATTTAAAAAAGGTTTTACAAAATATTCGGAGTGAGTCGCAAGATGACTATCGAAAAGGTTACAATATAAATATCGATGTAGAGCCACAAAATTTTGTTTGAGGGATGATTAAATGACATCAATTATTTTTATGGGAACACCAGCATTTTCCGCACCAATACTGCAAAGTTTGGTTGATCAAGAAGAATATAATGTGATTGGGGTAGTTACCCAGCCAGACCGTAAAGTTGGACGTAAACATGTTTTAACAATGTCACCAGTAAAAAAAGTGGCCCAAGAGAATTCAATTCCTGTTTATCAGCCTGAAAAGTTAAGTGGCAGTGACGAATTAAAAGAATTAATTGAATTAAATGCAGATTTAATTGTAACTGCAGCATTTGGCCAGTTCTTACCAATGAGTTTAATCAATTCAGTTAAAATTGGTGCTGTTAATGTTCACGCTTCTTTGTTACCAAAGTATCGTGGTGGAGCTCCAGTTCACTATGCCATTATGAATGGCGATCAAGAAACCGGCGTTACTATTATCTATATGGTTAAAAAGATGGATGCCGGTGATATGTTAGCTCAACGTTCAATTGCAATTACTCCAACAGATGATGTTGGCTCAATGTTTACTAAGTTGAGTGTCCTTGGACAACAACTTCTATTAGAAACATTACCAAGTTTAATTGATGGCAGTGTAAAGGCTGTTGCTCAAAATGAGGACGAAGTTAGTTTTTCACCCAATATTAAACCTGAAGAGGAACAAGTCGACATCAATCTTTCAGCTCAACTCGTTGATGCAAAAACTAGGGGATTACGACCATTTCCTGGAGCGTTTGTATTTCTTGATAAACAACGCGTTAAGTTATGGGAAGTTAAAATTGAAGATGAAATGACAGATTTACCAGCAGGTAGCGTTGTCGAAAAAACAAAACATAGTTTAAAGCTTGCAACTGGCGAACATGGTGTCATTAGTTTGATTACCGTCCAACCAGCTGGAAAGCCAAAAATGAATATCACAGACTATCTAAACGGTAGCTCAGACTCATTTTTTGAAGGGGAACAGGTTGTGAAGTATGACGAAAATGCAAAATAATGCACGTGCCGTTGCATTAGAAGCTCTTAATCAAATTGATCAGGGCTCTTATTCCAATCTAGAGTTAAATAAAACGATTGCTGATCATGAGTTTAAAAACGATGCTGATCGCCGTTTAGTGACAGAGTTAGTGTATGGTGTCTTACAACACAAATTAACTTTAGATTTCTATTTACAACCATTTTTGAAAAAGCCTAGCAAAGTTAAACCTTGGGTTATTAATCTTTTAAGAATGTCTATTTATCAATTTGAGTACCTTGATCGAATTCCAGAATGGGCAATCTTAAATGAAACGATCGAAATAGCTAAGCAAAAGGGTCATGATGGAATTCGAAGATTAGTCACTGGGGTTTTGCGTTCATATCAACGTGAAGGACATCAAAGTCTTGATATTATTCAAGATTTACCTGACCGTTTATCTGTTCAATATAGTGTCGAGATTTGGATTGTAAAAGCTTTATTAGATGAGCTTGGGGCAGAACATACGAAAAGTATTTTAGAGAGTATTAATCAGCCCTCAAAGTTAGATGTTCGTATGAATCTGCTGAAGTTTGGTCGTGAAAATATTGTCCAAGCGCTTGAAGATGATGGATTTGAAGTTGAACCTAGTCAGGTAGCTGCTGAGGGATTAGTTGTCAGCGGAGGACATGATTTATCACATTCACGAGCCTTTGATCTAGGCATGATTACAATCCAAGATGAATCCGCTATGTTAGTCGCCGAAGCTATGCAATTAAAATCAGGTGAACAGGTCTTAGACGTTTGTTCTGCACCTGGTGGAAAAACAACCCAAATTGCCCAATATGTTGGGGATACTGGATCTGTTACAGCTCTTGATATTTATGAAAAGCGAGTCGCTTTGGTTAAACGTAATGCCAAACGTATGCGGCTTAATCGGATTGTTGATACACATGTTTATGACGCTACTAAGATCACTGAATCTGATTTTTATGGCAAATTTGATCATATTTTAGTTGATGCACCATGTTCTGGAATTGGACTTTTACGTCGTAAACCCGAAATTAGATATTCCAAGGAAATTAGTGACACAGTATCATTACAAAAGTTACAATTAGAGATTTTAAACGCTGCCGCAGCTTTAGTTGAGGACAAGGGCCTCTTAACCTACAGTACTTGTACTATTTTGAAGACCGAAAACCAAGAAACAATCAAAAAGTTTTTGGAAGATCACTCTGATTTTGAACTTGAAAAAGTTACAACTAAACTAAAAATAAAAGATGATCGTGAATCATTAGATTTAAATATTTATCCAGATGACTTTGAGTCAGATGGTTTTTACATTGCTAATTTAAGAAAAGTAAGGTGATTCATTTGAAATACGCCTTTTTATCCGACACTGGTAAGGTTCGGAAGAATAACCAAGACTATGTTGGTATTTTTAAGAATAAATACGGTGTTATATTAACGATTGTAGCCGATGGGGTTGGTGGCCGTCGTGGTGGGGATGTTGCCTCAGAAATGGCGGTTTCCCATATTGGACAGTTATTCGAATCATCTAGAGTTGATAACGAAAGTAAGGGAACCAACTGGTTAAAGCGTGAAATTAATGCTGAAAACCGACAAATCTTGAAAACAGCTGAGAGTTATACAGATTTAAGTGGCATGGGAACTACAATCGTAGTTGCCATGTTTATTGAACGTACCGTTCTAATTACCAATTTGGGAGATAGTCGTTGCTATCGTTATGAAGCTGATAATAATTCGTTGACGCAACTATCAACGGATCACTCATTAGTTAATGAAATGATTCAACGTGGCGAGCTAACAGAAGAAGAAGCTCGAATTCATCCCCAAAAGAATATTATTACGCGCTCATTGGGAATCTCAAATCAAATTAAACTTGATATCTCATCATTTGAAATGAATAATGATGACCAATTTTTGTTGTGTACGGATGGTTTAACTAATCAAGTTGATGATCCAACTTTGAGTCAGGTTTTAGGTGATGACTCCTTAAGCCTTGAAGAGAAATGTACTAAATTAGTTGATATGGCCAATGCAGCTGGTGGCCCAGATAATATCACTGCTTTAGTGGTTAAGAATGATCAGGAGGAAGTAAAATGACTCCTAATCAAACCTTAAACGGTCGTTATAAAGTAATTCGTTCGTTAGGTGAAGGTGGTATGGCGAACGTCTATTTAGCGCACGACCTTATCTTAGATCGTGACGTTGCTGTAAAACTTATTCGCATTGATTTACAAGACGACCCCTCAGCATTACGTAGATTTCAACGCGAAGCATTATCAACCACTGAACTAGTTCATCCCAATATTGTAGGTGTTTATGATGTTGGTGAAGATCAAGGTCTAAACTATCTGGTTATGGAATACGTAAGTGGAGAGAATCTGAAACAATATATTCGTGATAAATTTCCATTTCCATTTCCAAAAGTTGTTCAAATTATGGAACAAATCCTTAGCGGAGTAAAAACGGCTCATCAACATGGTATTGTACATAGAGATTTGAAGCCTCAAAATATTTTGATTGACGATGAGGGTAATGCTAAAATCACTGACTTTGGAATTGCTATCGCTAATGAAGATAATAGCTATACTCGAACTAATGCTGTAGTGGGTTCAGTCCAGTATCTCTCTCCTGAACAAGTTCGAGGACATGTTGCAACTCAGCAATCTGATATTTATTCATTGGGAATAATCCTATATGAGATGTTGACAGGAAAAGTTCCATTTACAGGTGAATCGGCTGTCGCAATTGCGATTAAGCATTATCAAGACTCAGTTTCATCAGTTCGTGAAATAGATCCAAGAATCCCACAACCGCTAGAGAATGTTATTTTTAAGGCCACAGCTAAGAATCCATCTGATCGTTATAACAATATTGATGAGATGGCTAAGGATTTGAATACAACCTTGGATCCAAAGAGGGCTCAGGAACCACGTTTTGTTGAAAAATCGATTAATGAAGAAACGTTAGTATTAGATCAATCAGAACTTAATCGTACGATGAATAGTGATCTAGAGAAAACTTCGGTATTGCAATATAAGTCTAGCAATAAAGTTAATTATCCTAAGCCTGATGAAGGTGAAAAGCATCGCCCAAAATATCGTCATCCAATTCGTCGTCGGGCTTTAATTACATTCTTAATCATTTTGGCATTTGTGATTGGAATTGGTACGGCATTTAAGTTGAGTTCGCCTAAAATGGTCACGGTTCCTAATTTGGAAGGGATGACACAATCAGATGCACAAAAGAGTTTATCGAAGCATAATTTAAAAATTGGACAGGTTACCAAGGCAAATAGTAATAAGGTGTCCTATAACCGCGTTGTTGACTCTTTACCTACAAAAGGTAAAAACATTCAGCAAGGCATTAAGGTTAATATTGAGTTAAGTCAAGGACCTAATAGTTATGTAGTTGATAACTATGTTGGTGGTGACTTTACTGCAGTTAAAAACCAACTGGAACAAAAGGGATTTAAAGTAAATAAAGAAGTGGTTGAGACACCGCGATTTGATCATAATCGGATTATTTCGCAAACCGTTGTATCTGGGCAGGTCGTCGTACCAAGAGCAACAACTATTAAATTTGTAATTGCAAAGTAATGAGGTAATGCATGGAAAATGGACAAATCATACAGTTATTAGCCGGCTTTTACGACGTATTGACTGATGAAGGCAAAGTGATTCGCACGCGTGCACGTGGCAATTTTAGAAAAAATAAAATCTCACCGCTGGTGGGTGATTTTGTGGAGTTCAAAACGGCCGAAGATGATACTGGTTATATTACTAGTATTTTAGATCGTAAAAACACGCTCGTACGTCCACCACTTGCTAATATTGATCAAGCAATTGTAGTAACTGCTTGTGTTGAACCTGATTTTTCGTCTAATCTATTAGATCGTCAATTAGTAGCACTTGAAGAAAAGCATATTCAACCACAAATCTATTTTTCGAAAACGGATTTACTTAATACTGAACAAGTTGAACATTTTCAAGAGATTAGTGACTATTATCAGTCGATCGGCTACTCTGTTTACTTTGAACCAGATGCTTTTAGTGCATCGAATTTGAAAAAGTTACGTAATAGTTTTAAAGACCAATTAACTATTTTTATGGGACAAACTGGAGCAGGTAAGTCGACACTCTTGAATCACATTGATCCAGCGTTGAATATTGAAACTGGGGCTGTTTCTCAAGCATTAAATCGTGGAAAGCATACCACTAGAAAAGTTTCATTGTTACCAATTGATGGTGGTTTAGTGGCCGATACGCCGGGCTTTTCAACGTATGCCGTTTTTGAAATGGATGAGTATGAGTTAAAAGAAGACTTTGTGGATTTTGTTCATTATGCAGCTAATTGTCAATTTAGAGAATGCTTACATCTTAATGAACCTAACTGTGGTGTAAAAAAAGCATTAGATGAAGGCAAAATTCTTGAAAGTCGTTACCAAAATTACTTACAATTTATGGAGCTAATTAGAGCTCAAAAGCCAAAATATAAACAAAAGGGTTACCAAAAAAAGACCAATCGGAGGAAATCCAAATGATAAAAATTGCACCTTCAATTTTAAGTGCCAATGCAGCTAACTTAATGGAAGATATAAAAAAAGTAGGACCAGTGGATTTTCTGCATATTGATGTGATGGACGGACAATTTGTACCAAACATTGGGTATGGAATTAATACAGTTAAAGATTTATCCAAATCAACTGATATTAAATTAGATTGTCATTTAATGATCGATCAGCCAGAACACTATGTGGATCAATTTGCGGATGCCGGAGCTGATGTTATCGGGGTGCACTTAGAAAGTACACCACATATTGCCCGCGCTATTCAGATGATTAAAGCTAAGGGAGTGAAGGCTGAAGTTGTAATTAATCCAGCAACTCCGTTGAGTATGTTAGAAGAACTACTACCAGAAGTTGACCAGGTTTTAGTTATGTCTGTTAATCCAGGTTTTGGCGGTCAAAAATTTTTAACAAGTACTTTAGATAAAATTAGTCGTTTGTCCGCTATTAGAAGTGAGTATGGATTGGAATTTGATATCGAGGTTGATGGTGGAATTTCTGATCAGAATATTAAAGCTGTTTACGATGCTGGTGTTGATATTGCGGTAGCAGGCTCGTATGTATTTGATGCCGATAATCCAGAACACCAAGTTGAGTTATTAAAGGATTTGACGAAGTAATGAAGCAAATAAATATTTTGGTTGGTGGACCTAAGAATTTATTGCCAGAGAACTGGGAACAACTTCAAGGCGAATGGATTGGAGTAGACTTTGGTGCGTTGGAGCTGATTAAAGCCGGAATTATACCACTGGTTAGTGTGGGGGACTTTGATTCAGTAAATAAGGATGAGTTTCAACAGATTAAGACACACAGCGGTCGAATTGTTAAGGCATCATCACACAAGGATGATACTGACACTGAGTTGGCACTAACAGAAGCATTAAAGTTTGACTCAGAGGCCCATATAAGAGTATTAGGCTTCTCTGGTGGAAGATTAGATCATTTGTTAGCTAACGTTTTAATGATGCTTCAGGAGCGTTTTAAGCCATATGCTTTAAAAGTTGAACTGCTGGATCGCTTTAATCAAGTTCAGTTCTTTCCAGCAGGAGAATATGATCTTCAGAAAGTATCAGATGATTATAAATACCTGGCATTTGTACCACTAACTGAGATTGATCAATTGGATTTAGATGATGAAAAGTATCCACTGCATACCAAGGTATTACATGCTAGAGCCTATGTTAGTAATGAGTTTATATCGAATACCGCTCATTTTAGAATATCAAATGGGTTAGTAGCAGTGATTCAAAGTAGAGATTAAGACAAATAAAAAAAGATTGGTTAATTAATAACCAATCTTTTTTTATGCGCGTTCAATTTTACCTGATTTTAAAGCTCGTGCAGATACCCAAACTCGTTTAGGTTTACCATCAACT
Organism: Pediococcus argentinicus; assembly: GCF_001437605.1. Classification (GTDB taxonomy): domain Bacteria; phylum Bacillota; class Bacilli; order Lactobacillales; family Lactobacillaceae; genus Pediococcus; species Pediococcus argentinicus. The sequence continues at coordinate 19,532 of NZ_JQCQ01000015.1, read as the reverse complement.
AAAATACGAACTTTTTGCAAATTTGGTTTCCAGCTTCGGCGACTGTGGTTCAAAGCGTGTGAACGACTGTTACCAAAGTGAGTACGGCGACCGGTGACAAAATCTTTTGCCATGTTGAAATCCTCCTTTGTCGCTTCTATATGTCATAGAATTCTTTTTAATTACTTAAAATAATTTATCACATCCCTTGCTACAATGCAATAGTAATCTTTCAAGTAATTTACCTTGACATCTATTTTAACACAGTTACGAAACGGGCGTGAGTGTCACTGAACGATAGGTACGAAAAATCCAGTTAATTAGCGCTTTAGTAATCATTTAGTTTCAATACTGTCACGTAGTTTCTTGTATTTATATGCAGAGTAGGATATGGTAAAATATCGTTAACATAAGGATCGTTAAAGGAGGCCGTTAATATGGCTGTAAAAATTAAAACAAAAAATGGAACTATTGATGTTTCGAATGATGTAATTGCTACTGTTGTTGGTGGTGCGGCTACTGACAACTATGGTGTTGTTGGAATGGCTAGCAAGAACCAAATTAGAGATAATTTAAATGATATTTTACGTCGTGAGAACTATGCTCGTGGAGTAGTTGTTCGCCAAGAAGAAAATGGAGTAGCTATCGACGTCTATATCGTAGCAGGCTATGGCACAAAGATTTCAGAAATTTCAAAAAACGTTCAATCAAAAGTTAAATATAACCTAGAGTCCATGCTGGGTATTTCAGCCAATTCGGTCAATGTCTTTGTTCAAGGAGTTAAGGCTTTAAACGACTAACATCGTAAACCTAAGGAGGAATTACTACATTGGAAGCTGTTACAACCTTGATTACAAATGAAGTGTTTGACCAAATGGTTCAAGCAAGTTCAAATCGTTTGAAAAAGAATGCTGAGTTTATTAACTCATTAAATGTTTTTCCGGTCCCAGATGGGGATACTGGAACAAATATGAGTCTTTCACTTGAAAGTGGTGCTAAATACGAAACAGAAGATGGCAGTGAAGAAGTTGGTCATTTAGCTGCTTCTCTTGCTAAGGGCTTATTAATGGGAGCACGTGGTAATTCGGGAGTTATTTTATCTCAGATTTTCCGTGGCTTTTCGCAAAATGTTGAAAATAAACAAACTTTAAATGCACAAGATTTAGTGGACGCAATTGTTGCTGGAGCTCAAACTGCTTATAAAGCTGTTATGAAGCCAACAGAAGGTACAATTTTGACAGTTGTTAGAGAAGCTGCTAAAGCCGGTAAAGAAGCCGTAGCGGACAGTGATGACCTTGCAGTTGTTATGCAAGCTATCGATGAAGCAGCCAAAGTTGCTCTGAAGTCTACCACTGACCTATTGCCAGTTCTTAAAGAGGTGGGCGTTGTTGACTCCGGCGGTCAAGGATTGGTCTTTGTATTCGATGCCTTTTCAGATATTTTGAATGGTAAAGATATTAATGATGACGAATTCCAACCAGATCCTGAGGAAATGAACGAAATGGTTGATGCTAAACATCACCAAAGTGTCCAAGGAAAAATCAATCCAGAAGATATTGAATTCGGCTATTGTACTCAGATGATGGTGCGTATTGGTCGTGGTAAACAAGTTGAACATGATTTTGATTATGATTACTTCTATCAATACCTAGCTAAATTGGGCGACTCACTTCTTGTTATTAATGATGATGAAGTAGTAAAAGTCCACGTTCATACTGAACATCCAGGTAAGGTACTTGCTTGGGGTCAAACATTTGGTGATATTGTTAACATCAAAATTGACAATATGCGTTGGCAACAAGAAGAAATTATGGAAGATGACGAGTCTTCAATCTCGATACCTACAGCGATGCCTGAAAATAATGAACCTAAAGAGACAGCTGTCATTGCAATTTCAAGTGGTGAAGGTATTTCTAAATTATTTAAGAGTCTCGGTGTTACTTCTATCATCAGCGGTGGTCAGACCATGAATCCAAGTACTGCTGATATTGCTAAAGCAATTAACAATACTGGTGCCAAAAAAGCCATCGTTTTACCTAATAATAAAAATATTTTCTTAGCTGCTGAACAGGCTGTTGAGGTTTCTGATATTCCGGCCACAATCGTTCATAGTCGAACAATTGCTCAAGGAATGGCTGCTATGTTGGAATTTAATCCTGATGAGGAATTAGATCAAAATACAGCTAATATGGAAGATAACCTTGATACTGTTAAGAGTGGTCAAGTTACAATTGCAGTTCGTGATACTCGCTTAGACGGTCGTGAGATTAAAAAAGATGATTACATGGGCTTAATTGATGGTGAAATTGTTAATACTAATCCTGATTTAATGGGTGCTAGTGTTGAAATGGTTAAGCGGATGTTAGATGAGGATAGCGAAATTGTTACTATTATCTTCGGTAAAGACGCTAATCAAGAAATGGCTGAAAAGTTACAAAATGAAATATTAGATATTGACGATGATTTAGAAATTGAAATTCACGAGGGAAATCAACCCGTTTATCCATTCTTAATATCTGTCGAATAAAAGGGGGATTCTTTAACCCTCTTTTTTATATGTTAGGAGGATTCTTTGCTTAGTTTAAATGATTCGATTACCAACCTAAGTGGTGTAGGGCCCAAACGTGCTGCTGCATTAGCTGATCTTGGAATCAGAACGATTAACGATTTATTACTATATTTTCCATTTCGATATGAGGATCTTTCTGTCAAAAATTTGTCTGAAGTAGTTGACCAACAAAAAATAACCTTACGAGGAATTGTGGCATCCGAGCCAACTATTGCGCGATTTGGTCGTAAAAAAGTGCGGGTTAACTTTCGTTTATTAGTAGATCAAGAATCCGTTATGGTGACATTCTTCAACCAACCTTGGATTAAAAATCAGATTGAAGCCGATAGTGAATTAACAGTTTATGGTAAATGGGATGCTAACCGCCGTAGTTTAACTGGTATGAAAATTGTTAATGTAAGTAATGATATTGAAGCGGTGTATCCTGCTAACAAACATGTTCGTCAGAGTACGATTAAACAATTAGTTGAAGATGCCTATAAACAGTATCAAGACGCTATTGTTGACATAATTCCTGCTGACTTAATTCAAAAATATCGTTTAGACAGTCGCAAGCAAATGATTTACGATTTACATTTTCCGAAAGGACAAGAACGAACGACAGCTGCGAGAAGAACAGCAATGTTTGAAGAGTTTTTAACCTTCCAAATGGGACTTCAAATCATGAAAGAGCGCGATCATCAGGAAAATGGGATTAGTATTAATTACGATAGTGAATTAGTGACCAAATTAGTCTCAGATTTGCCTTTTAAACTAACTGGCGCTCAGATTCGAGTGATCAAAGAAATTTTACGTGATATTAAATCTGATACCCATATGAATCGTCTGTTGCAAGGCGATGTTGGAAGTGGTAAAACAGTGGTTGCAGCTGTGGCAATGTATGCGGTTGTGACAAACCATAAACAGGCTGTATTGATGGCACCGACTGAAATATTGGCGGAACAACATGCTAATAACCTGGCTAATTTCTTCAAAGGTTACGATGTTAATATCGCTTTGTTGGTCGGTGGAATGCGTAAGAAAGTGCGTGATAGTACCTTAGCTAATATCAAGAATGGAACAGTTGATATCATTGTTGGAACTCATGCTTTAATTCAAGATGATGTGGAGTTTAAAGATGTTGGATTAGTGATAACGGATGAACAGCATCGCTTTGGTGTTCACCAAAGACAGCTTCTCCGCGAAAAGGGCGTTAATCCGGATGTTCTAGCAATGACTGCGACACCAATTCCCCGGACACTTGCAATTACATCGTATGGTGAAATGGACGTGTCCATTATTGACCAACTTCCGGCAGGTCGAAAAGCAATTCGAACCAGCTGGGTCAAGCATGGTGAGTGGGATAAAGTTTTACGCTTCTTAGCTAAGCAATTTGTTGAGGGACACCAGGCATTTATTGTGACTCCTTTGATTGAGGAATCAGAAGCAATGGATTTGCAAAATGCTAAAGAACTTCACGAACAATTATCCGAACATTTTGGTGAACAATTTCAAATAGGTCTGTTACATGGCCAAATGAGTTCTGATGAAAAAGATCAGATTATGGATGAGTTTAAACAGGGCAAGTATAGTGCGATTGTCTCAACAACAGTTATTGAAGTTGGTGTTGATGTACCGAATGCAACTGTGATGGTCATTCATGATGCAGATCGTTTTGGTTTAGCTCAACTTCATCAATTGCGAGGGAGAGTTGGTCGTGGCTCAGCTCAAGCATATTGTATTTTAGTTGCCGACCCTAAGAATCAAACCGGTCGTGAACGTATGCAAATCATGGTCGACACTACGGATGGCTTTAAAATTTCTGAGGCTGATTTAAAAATGCGTGGTCAAGGAGATCTGTTTGGTAAACAACAGTCCGGTGTGCCAGTCTTTAAAGTTGGGGATCCGGTGGTCGATATTGGGGCATTACAGACAGCTCAAATTGAAGCTAGCAAAATTGTGACGCAAAACAATTGGCAACAGTTACCACAGTATCAAAATATTAATAACTATTTAGATCAAGAATTACAATTAAATCAAACATTAGACTAGGAGATTTACAAATGAAAATTGCTGTAGATGCAATGGGTGGCGACAATGCCCCTGAAGAAATTGTTAAAGGTGTAGCGTTAGCGCGTACTGCTTTACCTGAAACTGAATTTACTCTGTTTGGTAAACGAGATGAAATCATGAAATATATGGCTGATTTCAAAAACGTTAAGATTGTTCATACTGACGAAGAGATTTTAATGGAAGATGAACCGGTTAAAGCCGTTCGTAGTAAGAAAAACTCTTCAATGGTATTAGCTGCTAAAGCTGTTAAAGACGGTGAAGCTGATGCTGTCTTTTCAGCTGGGAACACGGGCGCATTGTTAGCCGCTGGACTATTCGTTATTGGTCGGATTAAAGGAATTGGTCGACCAGGTATGACAACAACATTACCAAGTTTAGAAGGTGATAACGATACGTTCACTATGCTAGATGTTGGTGCTAATGCAGAAAGTAAAGCTAAAAATCTTCATGATTTTGCTATTCTTGGTAATTTTTATAGTTGCAACGTAATGAATGTTACTAATCCTCGAATTGCCCTTTTGAATAACGGAACTGAGTATGACAAGGGTGATAAGTTGCATAAGGAAACATATCAATTATTAAAAGATGATCAATCGCTTAATTTTGTTGGTAATATTGAATCTCGTGAGTTATTGAATGGTAAGGCTGATGTGGTTGTCACTGATGGATTTACTGGTAATGCCGTTCTAAAAAATACTGAAGGTACAGCTCTATCGATGCTTAAATTGGTTAAACATGCCATTATGGACAATGGTGTAACTAGCAAATTGGGCGGTTTACTCTTGAAGAAGTCATTTGGTGAAATTGCTGATAAGATGGACTACTCAAAACATGGTGGTGCAGTACTATTGGGTGTTAAGGCACCAGTTGTTAAAGCGCATGGTTCAAGTAATGCAGTTCAAGTTAAGAATGCTTTGATTCAACTACACACAATGGTGGATTCAAACATTACGAAGAACTTGTCCGATTACTTTGCGTCGCATAAGGCAGAACAAGCCGCTAGTAAGGTAGACAATCAAGAGTAAAACTATTAAAATGTAAACATGTTTCAAATTAACTTTAGTGAGGAAAATTTGGATGACAAAAGAAGAAGTTTTTAATAAAATTGCTGATATTTTAGTTGATCGATTTGAAATCGACCGTACTAAAGTAACAAACGAACTAAATTTCAAAAATGACCTAGATGCTGACTCAATTGATATTGTTGAGTTTATTCTAGAATTAGAAGATACTTTTGGTGCCGATATTTCTGATGAAGACGCTGAAAAGTTAGAAACAGTTGGTGAAGCTGTCGATTATATTACGGCGCACCAAAGCTAATTTATATTAATAACGAGAGATTCTCCATTGATCAATATGGAGTTCTTTCTTTTCAGGGGGCTGTTTAACAAAACGTGGTTTTGTCGCAGCCCCCTCGTTTTTGAGGAGGATTTGATTTTTATGATTAAAGCTTTAGAAAAAGACTTAGCTGATAATTTTGATATTCATTTTAATGATCATGCTTTATTGGACGAAGCATTTACACAAGCATCGTATGTTAATGAACATCCTAATCAAGGCTTAAAGTTCTATGAACGAATTGAATTTTTAGGTGATGCTGTTTTGCAAATCATCGTTTCGGAATATTTATTTAAAAGATATCCAGATATGTCACAAGGAAAACTAACTCGATTGCGAGCTGCTATGGTTTGTGAAGCTAGTTTTAGTGAATTCGCCAAGGAATGCCGGTTTGATCAATACATCAGATTAGGTAAAGGGGAGGAGCTCTCAGGGGCTCGTGAACGGTCATCACTTCTTTGTGACATCTTTGAATCATTTGTTGGAGCCCTTTATTTAGATCAAGGTCGTCCAGTTGTTGAAAAATTTGTGCGAACAGTTATTTTTCCTAAATTGGATCAAGGTAAATTTGATCACGTGATTGATAACAAGACTGCTTTACAAGAATATCTCCAACGTCATGGTGATGTTGCTATTGAATACCGTCTTTTATCTGAAGAAGGTCCAGAAAATGATATTACCTTTAAAGTTGAAGTGATTGCTGACGGTAAAGTTCTTGCAACCGGAATGGGACATTCGAAAAAAACTGCAGAACAAGATGCGGCTAAAGCTGCCTTGTCTGACATTAGAGCAAAATAGGATTTGAAGTATGAAACTAAAATCGATTGAAATTAGCGGTTTTAAATCATTTGCAGATCGAACTAAAATTGAGTTTCGAGATGGAATGACAGGAATCGTTGGACCAAACGGTTCTGGTAAAAGTAATATAACTGAAGCAATTCGCTGGGTCATGGGTGAACAGTCTGCCAAGAGTTTACGTGGCGGAAAAATGCCTGATATTATTTTTGCTGGAACTGAAAAAAGAAAGCCCCTTGCACGGGCTTCGGTAACAATAGTTTTTGATAATGCAGATCATTTTTTGAAAACAAATTACACTGAAGTTGTCGTTACAAGACGATTATTTAGAAATGGTGATAGTCAGTATCAAATTAATCATATTGATTGTCGGTTGAAAGATATTTTAAATCTTTTCATTGATACTGGTTTAGGTCGCGAATCATTTTCTATAATTTCGCAGGGACGAGTTGAATCAATATTTAATAGTAAGCCAGAGGATCGTCGATCAATCATCGAGGAAGTCGCTGGCGTTTTAGAGTATAAACAGAATAAGCAAAAAGCTGAATCTGAGCTGGCAAAAACTTCGGGATATCTTGAACGAGTTAACGATTTAATTGTAGAACTCGATAAGCAACGGGGTCCATTAGAAGAGCAAGCGAGTTTGGCACGGGATTATGTTGACCAAAAGCAACGCTATGATCGTCTCGATCAGACTCGTCTTGTACGTGAGGTTGATAATAACTTAAAGACTCAAAAAGAATTACAGGCGGATTTAAACTTTAAAACGGAACTACTTGCGGACTTAACGAAGAAGGCTCAAACCACAACTGACGATAGAAATACTAATAAAAGTAATGTAGCTGAATATAGTACTAAGCGCGATCAACTTCAGGATCAGTTAGTCAATCTGACACGTTTGGAAGAACAAGTTTCTGGACAACAGAATTTATTGGCTGAGCAACGAAAAAACCGGGAAGCTAAATCTCAAGAACTAAATCAGCAAATTAAATCTGATCAGGATGATTTAGAACAGCTTGAAGCTCAATTAAAGATGGTCGACACCAATTTGCAAGAACTGCGAGAAAAGCTAAGCAAGCTTACGAATGAAGCCAAAGAGATGGATCGCAGTAGTGTCGACCAACAAAAAGCTCATTTGACTAATGAGATTGATGACTTGCGTGCGGATTATATGCAATCGTTACAGCAGCTAACGTCAATCAAAAATGAACGTACCTTTATGCAGAAGAATGTAGAGCAAAATGAGCAGAAGGCTGCTAACTTGGATTTAAATGTTCAGGGAATCCAAGCAACTCGTGCTAAACAGATTGCAGAAAAAGAACGTTTGGAATCAGAGGTTGCTAATCTAAAAGAAAAATTAGACCAGCTTCAGATTTCCGGAACGAAAATATCAAAAGCATTTGATACTGCTAATCAACAGTATCAAGAAGTTCGTAATAGCTGGTTAAAGGCTAGTGACGTTCTTCATCGTGCGGAAACCAGATTGGAAAGCTTGAAGGGACTTCAAAGTGAACATGCAGGTTTCTATCAGGGAACTAAAGCCGCTTTGCGTTTAAAAAATCAATATCAAGGTTTAGTTGGAGCAGTTTCCGAGATTATTGACGTGACTTCGGAAAATACTTTAGCTATTGAAACTGCTTTAGGTGGTCAACTACAGAACATTGTTACAACAGATGAAGCTACTGCTAAATCGGTTATTAATACGCTTCGAACTCAAAGATTAGGACGAGCAACCTTCTTACCACTCAGTGTTATTCGTCCTAAACATGTTGCTGATAATATTTTGCAACGAATTAGTGGGATTGATGGGTTTGTAGGGATTGCTTCTGATTTGGTCCAAACGTCTTCTAGTCAACATGTTGTGGCTGAATATTTACTAGGAAGTACGCTAGTTACGAACACCCTTGATACGGCAGTTGAAATATCACGGTTAATTAATCAAAGATGTCGTATTGTAACTCTTAATGGTGATTTAGTTGGTGTTGGCGGAACAATGACTGGTGGTCAGAATAAAAATAACCGTCAGGGATTGTTGCAACAAGATCAAGAGATTAAAGGTCTTCAAAGTTCTGTTGGTCAAATGCAAGAACAGCTTTTGAAACAAGAACATGATGTCTCAGAGGTTAAAGAACAACGTGATCAATTAGAAATTCAATTACAGGAACAAAGAACTACTTACACTGACCAAAAACAAATTTTAAACCGGGCTGTTGATTCTTTAGATTTTGCTAGTGAACGATTATCTGAAACAGAAAAACGTCTTAAGGCGACTGGTTTTGAGTTGAGACAGGTTGATACTGAAGATGATGTCGAAGAACAACGTCAAAAATTAGATCAATCTGAAGCTCGCTTAAATCAAGAAGTTCAAAAGATTAAAAAAGAAACAGAAGCTAAACAGATCCAGTTGCAACAACTATCTGAAAATCAAGATGCTTATCAACAACAAAGAATGGATTTGCAAGTTCAAATCACTCAGGTGACTGAGCAAATTAAACAAGCAGAAACTGATCAAAAACGATTAGCCGACACTCAACAAGAATTAATTACAAATATTGCTTCTGCCAAAACTAATTTGCAGAGGCTCGATCAAAATCAAGTTGAGGTTCCAGCTAATAAGTCGTTAGATGATATAAAATCGGAACGCATTTCTGCTGAAAAGCAATTGCAAGCAGTTCGAGATAATTTAGATGAGTTGGAAAATAAATCTGAACAGTTAGATCTAGAACTAGAAAGAAATACAGAATTGCTGCAAAACATGCAGTCTGAAGTCACAGGAATCAGAAGTGACATTAAGATTGCTGGCAATACCATTTCAATTTCAATTGACCGACTAGAAGAAGATTATGATAAGACTCTGGATCAAGCTCGCCAGAATGTTTTAGATATTGATTCAGTGACGTTAGAGCGTGATTTTAAATTAGCGAAACGTGGTTTGGCGGAATTAGGAACGGTTAATATTGGTGCGATTGAGGAATTTGATCGCGTATCAGAACGTTATGATTTCCTAAGTTCACAAAAAAGTGATTTGTTAAAGTCAGCTGAACAATTGAATCAATCAATTAGTGAAATGGATACAGAAGCCAGCTCTAGATTTAAAACAACTTTTGATGAAGTTGCGGAGGCATTTTCAGAAGTATTCGTTAAGATGTTTGGTGGCGGTCAGGCTAAGCTGGAATTAACTGATCCTGACAATCTATTGGATACCGGAATTGAAATAAAGGCCCAACCGCCTGGGAAGAAACTACAACGTTTAAGTTTACTTTCTGGTGGTGAGAAGTCATTAACGGCGATTACTTTGTTGTTTGCTATTTTGCAAGTTAAGCCAGTGCCATTCTGTATTTTGGATGAAGTTGAAGCCGCCTTTGATGATGCAAATGTAGATCGGTTTGCACATTATTTAAAAACCTTCCGCGATACAACCCAATTCATTGTTATCACTCACAGAAAGGGTACAATGGTTGAAGCGGATGTTTTATATGGTGTTACCATGCAAGAATCTGGAGTTTCAAAAATGGTCTCTGTATCATTGGAAGAAGCCCAAGAAAAGGAGTTAGTCTAGATGCCTTGGTTTAGAAGAAAAAAGAAAGAACCTTTTGAAGAACCTAAAACAGTTGAACCAGATATTAATCAATCAAATAATAATGAAACTGTACCAGCGGACACAAATAGTGTTTCTCCTGAACAAAATCTAAAAGTAGAACAACCAAAAGAAGATGTTCCTCCTACAGCAACAGTTGATGAGGACAATGCTGAAAAGTATAATCGTGGTTTAGAAAAATCACGTCAATCCTTTGGTAAACGTCTAACAGATTTATTTGTCAATTTTAATGGAGTTGACGATGATTTCTATGATGACTTGGAAGAAACTCTAATTGAAGCAGATGTTGGCTTTGAAACAGCTCTACAAATTAGTGAAGAAGTGCGTGAAGAGGTTGAAAGTAGTCGGGCCTCTGATCCGAAAGTTATTTCACAATTAATCGTGGATAAACTAGTTGCTTTGTATACTCGTAATGGACGAGCTGAAGATAATCATTTGGTTTTTGCCAAAGAAGGGCCTAGTGTGTTCTTATTTGTCGGTGTTAATGGTGTTGGTAAAACAACTAGTATCGGTAAATTAGCTGCTCGTTTTAAAGCTCGTGGACGTCGTGTACTACTGGCCGCCTGTGATACTTTCCGTGCTGGTGCGATTGAACAATTACAAGAGTGGGGAAAACGAGACGGGGTGGACGTAGTCGCTGGAAAAGCCCAAAGTGATCCTGCTGCAGTTGCTTTTGAAGCCGTTAAAAAGGCTCGTGAAGAAGGTTATGACTTGGTATTAATTGATACTGCTGGTCGTCTTCAGAACAAAGTCAATTTGATGAAAGAGCTCGATAAAATCAAACGAGTTATTGAACGTGAAATTCCACATGCCCCACAAGAAACGTTATTAGTGCTAGATTCAACCACTGGTCAAAATGCATTAACGCAAGCAAAAGCCTTCCTTGAAACTACTGACGTAACGGGAATTATCCTAACTAAATTAGATGGTACTGCTAAGGGTGGAATTGTTTTACCAATTCGAAATCAATTACATTTATCGGTTAAGTATGTTGGTTTAGGTGAAACTGTTGAGGATCTCAGTCCATTCAACCCAGAACAGTATGTCAATGGTCTGTTTAAGGATTTGATTTCTAATAGAATTGAGGGTTAGTTTTGGAAATTGATAAAAACAACCGCATCAATTCGCTTCTAGAATTCTATGAAGGTTTACTCACTAAGAAACAAAAGGAATATATTACGCTTTACTATGCGGATGATTATTCGCTCGGAGAAATTTCGGAAGAGTTTCAAGTGAGTCGCCAAGCGGTTTACGATAATATTAAAAGAACCACGATTATTTTAGAAGATTATGAAACAAAGCTTAATTTGCTATCAAATTTTGAAAAACGTAATCAAAAGTTTGATAAAATAGAAGAGTATTTGCGGGAAAACTATCCGCAGGACCAGGTTCTCCAACAATTGGTTAAGGATTTAGGTCGAAGCGAAGAAGAATAAGAGGAGGATCTTTAAATGGCTTTTGAAGGGTTAACAGAACGTCTCCAAAAAACCTTTAATAATTTACGTCGTAAAGGTAAAGTTACCGAAGCTGATTTACGAGATACAATGCGTGAAATTAGATTGGCATTACTTGAAGCCGATGTTAATTTCCAAGTTGTTAAAAAATTTGTTAAAACAGTTCGTGACCAAGCAGTTGGCACAGATATTCTAGATGGATTAAATCCAGCTCAACAAATTGTAAAACTAGTTAATGACGAACTGGTTAAAACAATGGGATCAACCGATGCGCCTTTAAATAAATCTGATAAGATTCCAACTATTATTATGATGGCTGGTTTACAAGGGGCTGGTAAAACAACCACAACCGGTAAGTTAGCACTTAAACTAAAGAATGAACAACATGCCCGTCCATTGTTGGTTGCAGCCGATGTTTATCGTCCAGCTGCTGTGGACCAGTTAGTCCAAGTTGGTGAACGAATTGATGTTCCAGTTTATCAAGAAGGTACTGATGCTAATCCAGTTGATATTGTTCGACGTGGGTTAGCGCAAGCTGCTGAAAATAAAAATGATTATGTTTTTATTGATACGGCTGGTCGTTTACAAATTGACGAAAAGTTAATGCAAGAGCTGTCAGACATCAAGAGTTTAGCTCATCCAGATGAAATTCTCCTGGTTGTCGATGCTATGACTGGTCAAAATGCAGTTAATACAGCTGAAGGTTTCAACAATCAGTTGGATATCACTGGGGTTGTCTTAACTAAGTTAGATGGTGACACTCGTGGTGGTGCGGCATTATCTATTAGAGCTGTGACTGGTAAACCAATCAAGTTTGTCGGACAAGGTGAAAAGATGGAAGATTTGGATGTCTTCCATCCTGATCGTATGGCATCTCGAATTCTTGGTATGGGTGACATGCTGACCTTGATTGAAAAAACGCAACGTGATTTTGATCAAAAACAAGCTGAAGAGATGAATCAAAAGATTCGTGAAAACACTTTTGATTTTAATGATTTTGTTGATCAATTAAACCAAGTGCAAAATATGGGACCAATGGAAGATATCATGAAGATGATTCCAGGGATGGCCAATAATCCGGCATTACAAAACGTGAATATGGATCCTAAGGATATGGAACATATGAAGGCCGTTGTTTATTCTATGACGCCACAAGAACGTGAAGATCCAGATATCTTGAATCCTAGTCGTCGCCGTCGAATTGCAGCAGGTGCTGGTCGTCCAGTCGTTGAAGTTAACCGAATGATTAAACAATTTAATCAGATGAAGAAGATGATGAATCAAGTTTCTAAAGGTAACTTTAATGGCTTAGATGGCATGTTAGGTAAGGGAGTTTCAGGACGTTTATCTAAAATGGCAATGAACTCGATGGTTCGTCGAAACAAAAAGAACAAGAAGAAACGTATGAAGAAAAATAAGAAAAAATAAGGTGTAAAGAAAAAAACCTTTACATCTATCCCAAATATTGTTATATTATTTATCGTGAATAAAACTTGGAGGTGACATTATGTCTGTAAAGATTCGTTTAAAACGTATGGGTTCTAAGAAGCGTCCTTTCTATCGTGTCGTTGTGGCTGACTCACGTTCACCACGTGATGGTCGTTTCATCGCTCAAGTGGGTACATATAACCCATTAACAGAACCAGCAACAGTTAAGCTTGAAGAAGAAGAAATCATGAACTGGTTAAACAATGGTGCTCAACCTTCTGATACAGTTAAGAACATTTTATCTAAAGCTGGTATCATGAAGCAATATCATGAAGCACGATTCTCTAAATAGATTACTATTTTAGAAACTAACGAAAAGCCCCGGACGTTGTGATGGGTCCTTTTCGTTTTTTATTTAGCGAGGAATAAATGGAATACTACAACGTAGGTCAAATTGTAAATACTCAGGGAATTAAGGGTGATATTAAGGTATTATCGTTAACTGATTTTCCTGATGATCGGTTTAAAAAAGGGCAAGAACTATATTTATTTAAAACTAAAGATGATGTAAAACCTATTGACTCAGTGACGGTTACAACTGCACGAGTACAAAAGGGAACCTTCATTTTGCATTTACAAGGATTTGATAACATTAATGATGTTGAATCTTTTAAAGGAATGTTTTTAAAGGTTAGTTCGGAGCAGTTAGATACTCTAGATGATGGTGAATATTACTATCACGAAATTGTTGGTTTGAAGGTCATTGATGTTGAAAACCAAGAAATTGGAACGGTTAGCGAAATTTTGCCATATGGCCCGAATGATGTTTGGGTTATTAAACGCGACGGCCAGAAGGATCTGTTGATTCCTTATATAAAACAGGTTGTTTTGAAAGTTGATGTTGAAAATCATGTTGCTACTGTTGATTTACCAGAGGGATTAGAATAATGAAAATTGATGTTTTAACAATTTTTCCTAACATGGTTAATGGACCGCTAAACGAGTCTATCGTTGGCAAAGCAATTGAATCAGATCAATTGCAAATCAATGTGACCGATTTTAGAGATTACTCGACTAATAAACATGGTAATGTTGATGATTCACCTTATGGTGGAGGAGCAGGGATGCTCTTAACTCCACAACCAATATTTGATGCCATGGAGCATGTGAAAACGAATAATGGTGGCAAATTAGGTCGTGTTATTTTAGTTGATCCGGCTGGTAAACAGTTTGATCAACACATGGCGGAATATTTCGCTAAAGAAGAACAGCTAACTTTTATTTGTGGTCATTATGAAGGCTACGATGAGCGCATCAAAACTTTGGTGACTGATGAGGTTTCGCTTGGAGATTTTGTTATCACAGGTGGTGAATTAGCCGCTTTGACCATGATTGATGCGACAGTTCGACTTTTACCTGGTATTTTAGGAAATAGTGAGTCAGCTCCAGGAGATTCCTATTCATCTGGTTTACTTGAGTACCCACAATATACCCGTCCTGCTGATTTTAGAGGTATGAAAGTGCCAGACATACTTTTGAGTGGTAACCACCAAAAGATTGATCAGTGGCGACGACAAGAAGCATTAAAGAAAACTTTGATTCGACGACCAGATTTGTTGGAAGAATTTGATTTAACTGCTGAAGATCGAAAAATGTTAGATGAAATCAAAATAAATTTACATCATAAACACGGTTTACAATAGAATTGAATGTATGGTATTATTTTACTTGGTTTCATGCCAAAAAAATACAATGTTCCGCTGGCTGAAAAAGTTAAGAAGATTGACGAAAGGGAGATTTATTTATGAATCCATTAATTGACAAAATCACTAAAGAACAACTACGAGATGACGTTCCAGAATTCCGTGCTGGTGATTCAGTACGTGTTCACGTTAAGGTTGTTGAAGGATCTAACGAACGTATCCAGATGTTTGAAGGAGTTGTTATCAAACGTCATGGTGTTGGTATCAGTGCTACATACACTGTCCGTAAAATTAGTAACGGTGTTGGAGTAGAACGTACATTCCCACTTCATTCACCACGTGTTGCAAAAATTGACGTATTACGTCATGGTCGTGTACGCCGTGCTAAACTTTACTACTTGCGTGCATTACATGGTAAGGCTGCTCGTATTAAAGAAGATCGTCGTAAATAAGAGCCTATTAAAAAGCATTGAGTCCGTGAGGATTCAATGCTTTTTTGATTTGTTTTATAAATCTGTATTGTGTTTATAGAAGAGTGGGGACATATCGGTCGATTTAGTAATTAACTGCGATGTTAACTTTCTAAAAGCATCAATGGCAATTTTGCTACTCTGGTTAGCTATTTGATTTAGATAGGAAGTTAAATTGTCACCAGATAATTCATTAGATTTAGCGTCAGCTTCTTTTAGTAAATTACCCAGAGAAATATTTGTTTCACTCTGTACTTTCTGTAGCTCTGGCATAAACTCTTTAAAATGAGCATCTACCAGTACACTGACCAGCTTGAAGACCCAGTATGCAGAATTAGGATCGTATTCAAGTTTATTAGTCCCTTGATAGATAGCAGGTGTTTCTGACATACCCGCAAAAAATGGAACATACACACTTTGTGCTGCAACACCCATGGCAAGCCAATGAACTCCAGCAGTAGTATTAGGCTTATTTGGCCGTAATTGAAGTATATGCGACTCTTGAGTGGCTGGTAGACTGATTGGTCTAAAACGATGTTTATCAGCCTTTGAGCCACTGCCAGCAGGGTTATATGGTGTTCCTTCATAATGCGAGCTTAAAATACGTTGAACATCACTAATTTTAATTAAACGACTAGCTTTTCTAATGAAAGGTAGATCATGACTAATTGGATCTTGTTTGATTTCAGGATTTAAAATACGTTGTCCTTCCCAAACACGGGGCGTGTTGTAATATTCGTCAGAGAGATCATTTTTGCCAAAAATCTCTCTAAAGTTAAACCCAGATTCATTAGGGTTTAAATTATTTTCCACTACAAATTGTTGCAAGCCACTGTTAAACATGAAATTGTCAACGTCACCAAAGTCAATTTCTTGAATGGAAAGTTGATTTGAAACGACAGCGTAATGATCATCAGGAATACGTTGAGCCACCCATTGGTGTCCAGCAGCTGTTTCCATATACCAAACTTCCTTTTGATCAGAGAACAAGATACCGTTAGTTTCTGAAGTACCATATTTTTCAATAATTGATCCTAATCGCTCCACACCCTCACGGGCGGTTTTGATGTAAGGAAGAACTACAGTTACCATGGCTTCTTCACCAATTCCATCTGGATTGAGTGGGTCAGCAGCCAAGACTGTATCATTTGTATAAGCACTCTCAGTGGCACTCATTGCAACGGAATACTCGTTAATTCCATCTTCTTCAAACAAACCATATTGGTCTGTCCATTCTGGAGTAGCTGTGTATTTTGCGGCTTCATCAGGAAGTGGCATTGTAAATTTATTTTCATTTGATTTGAATTCTTTTGGTTCAGTTGAATGACTATGAACAATAAAGTTCTTTGGCCAAGCCGACTTAGAGTCTTCATTTCGTCCAATAATCGTTGATCCATCGATGGTTGCTAATTTGCCAGCTAAGAAGCTAGTACATGCTGAATATTTTTCCATATCCGATAACCTCACAGTTTAAATGATTGTTAATAGTAGTAAGTCTATCATATTTTAAGATTGAAAATACCAATTGTAACTGCGATAATTGATGAGTGAAGAAACAGAATAAAACAAATTATAGGAGTGAATCTAATGCCACTTGTACACATTGATTTAATCGAAGGCCGTAGTGAAGAACAATTACGTCAAATGGTTCGCGATGTTACGGATGCAATTGTAAAAAATACAGGAGCACCTGCAGAACATGTCCATGTTGTTCTAAACGAAATGAAGAAGAATCACTATTCAGTTGGTGGAGTACTAAAAAGCGATGAAAAGTAANAACAAGCAATTAATTGCTTGTTACTTTTATTTAGAGCTTAAAATATTGATCTAGATACTTTGCAACGCCATCTTCATGGTTAGAATATTCTGTAATATCATTGGCAATTGATTTTATTGTTGGAGTGGCATTTTTCATTGCCACACCATTTCCAACAAAATCAAGCATTTCCGCGTCGTTATGTTCGTCACCAAATGCAATAATATCTTTACGATCGATATTATAGAACTTAGCGATATAGGCAACAGCTTTTGCTTTTTGAATTCCTTTAGAGACAATTTCTAAAACGCTGTTAGGACCACCCCAAACACCGATTTCAATGAACTCACCATAGTAGTGTAATAGTTGATTCTTAACGATATTCTCATATTTTGGCTCAACTAAAATCGTAATTGAAGTTGGATTAGTTTTGAGTGATTTTTCCGTTAATATTTGGTCTGATTCTAATTGTTGTGGGAAAAAATCAAAGAAAGCTGGGGCTGGATGATCGGCTAGGTAAGATTCTTTGTTTTCAACAGCTAATAGTTTAATATGGAACTTGTCTTTATTTTTTAAAAGATCGTAAACGACTGCTTTATTAATTGATCTACGATATTCACCAGCCCACTTTTGATGCGGTATATGGGTGAGGGCACCGTTAAAATTAGCCATGGGAGTTTTCAATTGTAATTGATCATAAATATCCTCGGCCATTCGATATGGGCGTCCAGTAACGATTGAAACGATATTTCCAGCATTAGAAACTTTTTGAATGGTACTAATTGTATGTTCAGAAAGTTGGTTATTAGCATTCAATGTTGTTCCATCAAGGTCTAAGGTAATAAGTTTTTGATCCATGGATACAACTCCTTTTATTCAGTATCAGTTTAAAGTATCACATTAAATTATTAATATCTATAAAAACAATGTAAGTTTAAGAAAGGTTATCAGATGGAACTACCAGTTGATTTTAAAAATAAATATAGCAAACTATTAGGAAATGATGCGACATCCTTTTTTGCTAGCTTTGATAATCCGGTTGAAAAAGGATTCCGAATTAATCCACTAAAACATGTTGACCAACTTGTTGAGCATTCGACTGAATCACCAATTAGTTATTCCAAGTGGGGATATTACGGTACAGCACATGGAAAAACAATCGATCATCAAAGTGGCTTAATCTACAGTCAGGAGCCTAGCGCAATGCTAGTTGGTGAAGTTGCACATCCCAAAGCAACAGATCGGGTTTTAGACTTATGCGCTGCTCCTGGTGGCAAAACTACTTACTTGGCTAGTTTTATGGATCAGGAGGGGCTATTGGTTTCTAATGAAATAAACCATGGTCGTGCTAAAGTACTGGCAGAAAATGTTGAGAGATTTGGAATCAAAAATAGTGTTATTTTAAATGAAAGTCCTGACCGAATGGAAAAACCATTTAAACAATTCTTTGATCTGATTGTTGTTGATGCACCGTGTTCTGGAGAGGGAATGTTTCGTAAAGATCCGTCTGCAATGGACTACTGGAATGTTGACTATCCTAAGGAATGTGCAAATCGTCAGAAGAAAATTCTCAATAGTGCTTTGAAAATGCTCAAACCTGGTGGTCGTCTTGTTTATTCAACTTGTACTTTTGCACCCGAAGAAGATGAACAAATTGCAGCTTGGATGCTATCCGAACATGATCAGCTTAAATTAGAAACAATCAAAAGAGACGGTGATATGGACAGTGGAAGACCAGAATGGGCTGATGGTAATCCAGAGCTAACTAAAACTCTACGATTATTTCCAAACCATTTTAAGGGTGAAGGACATTTTATTGCTTCATTCAAAGATCAAAGAACGCCAGAGCTGGATGAGAATCGTAAGAAGAAGTCTTCTAAAAAGTCTACTTTAGATAAAGAACATGACAAGCTATGGACTGATTTTTCGTCCTTATTTTTAGAAGATATAGATTTATTTCCAAAGGACAATTTAAAAGTAGTTGGAGAACACTTATATTACTTAAATGCTAACATCAACTTTTCCAAATTGAAGTATATTAAACCAGGACTGGATTTGGGAATTTTCAAGAAGAATCGTTTTGAACCTAGTTTGTCATTATTGATGTGTTTAAAAAAGCAGGATTTGAAACGTGCAGTAACTATTTCATCTGAGCAATGGCGAGATTATGTTCACGGTGAGGTTATTACTGACATAAATACCGATTTAAAAGATAATGGATGGGCTGCGGTTTGTGTCGATCAAATCATTGTTGGACCAGCTAAATATGTAAATGGAACGCTTAAGAATTTCTATCCAAAAGGTTTACGATTAAATTTTTAGTCATATGAAAAAAAGCTTATTTGAAAGATTGATCTGTCTTTCAATGCGCTCGGCCCTGTCAAGTTGAC
>NZ_JQCQ01000014.1 GCF_001437605.1 Pediococcus argentinicus | reverse complement strand
TTTCTCAGAGCTAATCTTAGTATGTTTTAGTTTAAAATTGCGACACTGAATGTTAGATAGGTGGCGAATAGAATCCAAGCCAGATAAGGGATTAGTAAATAAGAAGCATATTTGTTAGTGGCGTAATACTGTTTAATACAGACGGCAACTGTGATATCTAACAGGATAATAACTGCTAATCCGAGCCAGTAGAGATTTCCAGCGAAGAAAATAATGCTCCAAATGAAGTTCAAAAACAGCTGACCGATGAATAAACTGATATTGGTAGTTTTAGCTTTAGAAGTAGGACTGTCTAGAACTAATAGAAATCCACTAATTCCAATTAGGCAGTATAAAATGGGCCAGACAATCCCGAATAGTCCAGCAGGTGGAGCTAATGGCGGTAGCTGTAAAGCTAAGTAATCACTACGAATGTTACCAGCGAGAATTCCAGATAATCCACCAATTAATTCGACTAAAATAATCGTTAAAACTAGGTAAATCCAACGGTGAGTCTTATGAATACTGTTCATCTTCAAGGACCTCCTTTGAGTAATCAGCTATGTAGTAAGTTAAGTTTAACAAGGCTGTTTGTGAAACTACAGATTATTGCCTACAAAAAAGCACCCAAACAATTTGTCTGGGTGCTTTATTTTAATTACGTTTGAATGTAACTGTTAAATCATTTCCTGGTGCCGGATCAGTATGTGTAGCGGTTATTCCATGAGCTTCACCAACAGCGGGTTGATTAGTTTTGATAACTTGCTGATAGGCGTTGAAGAAGTTAATTGAACTCCAACCCATACCTTGTTCAAATCCTTCAAAAGCTTCATCCCAACCAGGTGTTTGATCTAAATCAGAATGAATTTTAATTTCATCCACCTGGCCTGCATGAACATTCATAGAAATCCGAATCGGACCATTATGAAGCAGTTCATTGTTTCCATCTGGTGCAGAAGCTGGAAGCTTCATGTTTGGATCCTTAGTAAATCCATTAAATGCATCACGTAATTCGGAATAGCTAGCAATAATTGCCAATGATGACACCTCCCTTAAGGTGAACTAGAACACTCCACCTGCAGGGATATTTTAGCATAACTCTTAGTACTTCCGATAAAAATAAACGTCAAACTTACCAAGCTGTTTGGTAAAGTCGTAATCACGAGTATTTAGACCACCAATTTCAAAGTTGTTTTTTAGATAGAATTTACAAGCAGCTAAGTTATTGTCTTGTCCAATGGTGTACATACCCTGGTAACCCTGCTCTTTTGATATCTTTTTAGCAAATTCTAAAAGTTGACTGGCAATACCTTGTTTACGATATTCGGGATTAACTTTAAGGTCGTCTAGATAAATATAATGGTTCCAATTATTAGCGAAAATTGCGAGTCCGATACATTTATCATTCTCAAATGCGCCAACGGCAAAACCATTCTGATTAACTTCACTTAACTTATAGTTTTCATCGGGGAACTTCATAGTTTGAACTTTATCAAATAATACTTCTGAATATTTCCATTGATCATTTGTTCGAGTTACAACCAAGCGACCAAAGAGATTGAAATCGTAGTTTTTAAGTTGTAAATCAGCTTCATTATCGATTAGTTTTAAGTTCATTTAAGTTAAATACCACCTAGTTCGTTATTTCTTACTATCCTGCAGGCTCTTACGCGCAGGGCTAATCCAGGTTCCAGATCCAAAACCGAGAATGGTTTTTAAGGCTGGAATAAAAGTCATAACTACTGTAATTGGGTTTACCATCCAATAGAACAACATGTACAGCGGTGCGAATAGCAGATACTTCATTTTAGCACCATGGTGATCTAATATCAGGGCCGCTAATAATTGAATAAAGCCAGCTAGTACTTCGAAGGCAACAAAGATCAAAGCCATCAGAACACTTTTCTCAATCCGAGCATACTGACCAGTGGCTACAAAATAAGCCATCGTTCCAATAAAGATGATACTTGTAATCATAAAGAAGAATGACCAGATGATAGACAAGGTAGAATCGACAAACATCGACATTTGATAACGGTGACGAATGGGATACATTAGGAACTTTTTAATGTTTGTTAACCAAACTTCTGTACCACCTTGGGCCCAACGTTTACGTTGTTTATATAAATCACGGACGGTTTCAGGAACATTCATGTGAAAGACGATGTTGGGTGCGAAACGTGGAACAGCACCAATCATCTGATGATCCCAAGCGATACTAATATCTTCGGTTGCACGATTTTGTCTGAAACCACCTACATCAATAAGGAAATCTTTCTTGTAGAGTGTATTGGCTCCGCTATAGGCATACATTGAATCATTAATTGCAGTTTGGCTTCGCTTGATAATTCCAACGATACTTGAGAACTCAACTGTTTGTGACTTACCAATTAAAGTAGTTCGGTTTTGAACATCCATATTAGCTGTTACAGCAGATGTGTTTAAATCGCGCGCATTCATAAAGAAGTTCATGTATTTCATCAGAGCATCCGGTTCAGGAATCGTATCAGCATCGTTACTTAAGATATATTCACCCTTAGCAAAGTACATTCCAATATTAAACGCATGGGCTTTACCCTTATTTTTAGTGACACGAACAGTTCTTAGTCGAGGATACTTATTTCGCAATATGGCTAAAATTTCAGGCGTTTGATCGGTCGATCCATCATCCATGACTAATACTTCAAAGTTAGAGTAGTTAATTTCTTCAAATAGGTAAGTAATTGTTTCTTCAATCATGACTTCTTCATTGTGGGCTGGAATCATAATAGTTATTAGTGGCTGTTCATCTTCAGGTATTTCTTGCCAATTATCATCACGTTTATTCGTTTTAAAAAAACGGTATGACATTGATCCAGCAAACCAGAAGAACGCTCCAATAACTGGATATAAACATAGGATTAACAGACAAACATACAAAAAAGTGTTTATGGTGCCGGAGCTCCAAATAGTTGATATAACCATAATTGTTCCTCCTAATCCATATCGTTAATATCTAAATCATCGTAGAGCTTGGAAATTACATGAGTATCCAAGTTTTGATCGGGAGCTACCTCATAATAACGGGTGTTTTCACGAAACTCTTTGTCACCAAAACGCTTGCTCATATAGTCTTCTAAAGCTTGTCCACGTTTCTTTTGGTTAATTGGACTAAAAGTTGGCCATTGTTCAATTAAGCGATCTCGACGTCGATTTTGAATCAGAGTCATGCTGACAGCGAATAGGAAAGCCATTGAGAAACTAAAGAGAAGTAAAATTCCGAGGAATTTAATTTCAAAGATCCCATCTTTATATGACCATATATGTGGTATTTTAGGATTATAAGAGGCTAAAAAGGCGGTTACTGTAATTACCACGGGGATAATTGCAGCAAACCAGCCTAGGATTGCTATGAATGTTTGCCAAATTTTTAAGCCAATATGGCCTTTTTCGAAATAAGAATCAGAGTATAACTGCTGACGGTCGTCTTTTTTTGTCATTAGTCTACCTTTCTACTTTGAATATTCTCGGGTTTACCAAATGAGAATCCTTGTCGGACTTCTATTTTTAATTGATCGGCTAGTGCTTGATCGTCCTCATTTTCTACACCCACTAGAACCAGTTCGATTTGATGTTCTTGGGCTAATTTATTCCAAAATTGAAGGTTCAAGTCGAGCCATTCATCAGGAGTCTCTTTTCTAAAACTACTCATTGAACATTTTAAAATATCAATTTGTGGTAAAAGCCAGTCGATTTTTTTAAGACTAGTCAGAGAAGAATCAACGTTATCAATCGCGAACTTCATCCCAAATGCTCGTGCAGCTTTTAGTTGGCGTGCTAACTGTAATTGATTAATGTGATTTTGGTTATTCTTTGGTGTGTATTCAACGGTAAGTGTCATAGAGTTAATACGAGTAACAGACCAACGGACAAAATATAGAAAGTCACGACTCATAATTTGGTTATAATCTAGATTAATTGATAGGTTGTATGGTTCTAAAGGTAATGCGTCTGAAGTTTCTTCCAATAGTTTAATAACACGTTGTAAGGGAATCGATTCGAGATGTTCAGGTAATACCCATGATCCATCTGCCTGCTTGGTCCGCAATAAACATTCATAACCAATAATTTGACCACGCCAATCAACCTGTTTTTGAATGAAATAGCGCAGGTTAACGTCATCTTTGCCAAGATAGTTACTTCCCTTATGACGTGAATGCCAATAATAGGTAACGATAATTATTATGACAATAATATTCATAAAGAGGGTTAGCCATAGTAAATCTCGACCCAATATCTGCAACGACATAGCGAAAATCCTTTCTTACAAAAAGTCAGTTGTACACATAAATCAACGATTATACACTAGTTAAGTTATTTATTCTAACCTACCCAGATATTAAGTCAACAAAATAGCTTAGAGGCTTATTCTATTGCGGTTTTGTTAATTTCTGTTACAATGTTAACTAATATGTGAAAAGGGGTATTTTTATGAAAAATACAGTAAAGAAAACGAGCATTGTGCTAGCCTAGGAGGCTAGTGGGAAGCCTCCCAAGTTTAAAAACTTTTAGGAGGATACAATGCAAAGTAAGAATAATCAAAAATTTCAAGTGAGTTTTCAGGCCCAGGATAATTATCGGGTCATGGATCAAAATGGAAATGAAAAGTTGGCCAAGCTATCCGGTCAGCTCATGTACAACGATAAGCGTCCCGTTGTGGGTGATTATGTTAATGGTAGTCCCCAACAGGATTTTGTCTTGATTGAACAAATTGAACCAAGAAAGAGTAAGCTAACACGTCAGACACAGGGAACTGACCAGCGTGAACACGTGATTGCTGCAAATCTCGATTATGTCTTTATCACCATGTCATTAAATGACGACTTTAGTTTGACGCGTCTAGATCGTTATACAACGTTGGTATGGGATAGTGGTGCTTCTCCAGTTATCGTATTAACTAAGGCTGATTTAGTTTCTGATGATGAAAGAACGGATTTAGTTGAACAGGTGGAGGACAATTCAATTGGTGTGCCAATTATTATCACTGAGCAAGATCAAGTTGCTGAGACGCTCCAACAATTTGAACCATATCTAAACAATCATCAGAACATTGCCTTTGTAGGTTCATCAGGTGTTGGTAAATCAACGCTGGTAAACTTATTGATGCAACGTGTGGTTGCTAAAACTAAGGGGATTCGAGCTGATGACAGCAAGGGCCGTCATACAACGACTAGTAGTGCTCTGCATCTATTGGATAATGGTTCGAGAGTTATTGATACGCCTGGAATTAGAACGGTAGGGGTGGCAAATGTTGACGAGGCAGCAACCCAACAGAGCTTTGCAGATATTATGGAGCTTGCTGCTAATTGTCGTTTTAAGGATTGTCAGCATAATCAAGAACCAGGCTGTGCTGTGAAAGCAGCCATTGAAGCAGGTGAGTTATCAAGTAGTCGATTGAATAGTTTTCGAAAATTACAGTTTGAATCACAGTATGCCGGACTAACCGCTAAACAAATTGAAAAGACAAAGATGGACCGTATGTTTAGTTCCGTCGGTGGCGCAAAACAGTTCAAAAAGCAGTTGAAGCATAAATAGAAAAAGTGATGCTACTAAGTTTTTAGTGGCATCACTTTTTAATTTGTTTATTGTTCAAACAAGCAGAAGGATAAAAGATCGTGATATTCTTCATCGACCAGTAATTGTTGTTTTAAGGTGGCTTCTTGTTTCATATTTAACTTCAAAGCAATGTTAATACTCTTTTGATTAGTAGAGTCTGCTTCAAGAATGATTTTATGTAAATGAAGTTCATTGAACCCGATTGAGATTAACTCTTTAACGGATTTTGTCATAGAACCTTGTCCTTGAAATTGAGATCCAAGCCAATATCCAATTTTAGCGTTCTTATTTTCAGGATCGATTTCATGTAAATCAAGATTACCGATAACTTGATTGTTATAAAGAATACACATCGGTAGTAACCGACTATTATTCATCTGCTTTAGGGCATATTTAATAAAGCGAAGTTCATCCTTAGCGGTTTTTGTCTGTGCTGCCCATGGCATCCATTTGGTCAATTCCTGACGATCATGTTCTACTAACTGAAATAGGTCCTCTGCATCAGATTCTTGAATAGTTCTGATGGATAGTTTTTCATTAATTTGATAAGTTTTTGGTTCCATAAAGAGCTCCTAGTTCCTAAAGCGTGTGTTTTTAGCTTTCCAGTCCATGATTTTAATGTTAACCCAAAAGCCGTAAATTCCAAGTGTGATAATGGTTAGAATGAGCCATTTAATCCAATTTCCAAATAATCCCCAAGCACTTCCGACAAAGGCCATGCGTTTACCTTCAATGACAGTGTGATTGATTTTCCAACCATATAACATTACTACAGCCCAGGGATATAGGATTCCGAGTGATAATGTTGTAATAACGAATCCTAGAATTGACCAACCAATAAGTTGTAATAAGCCTCCATCAAAAAATGAATTCCGACCGTATTTGATTTCCATAAGAATATCCCCCAAAGTTATTGATAGTAGTCATTATAATAGAAAGTAGAGTGAAATGCTCCATATTGAATGAACATTTTAATAGGAATTTTGGCATAGACAATAGTAGGATAGAGTTAAAGTAGTCAGATGGATGGTGTTAATAGATGGAGTATCAAGGACCAGCACAGATTGAAGTTAGAGGTGCGAGGGTAAATAATTTAAAAAATATTGATGTTAATATTCCATTGCATCAGTTAGTAGCAATTACCGGAAAGAGTGGATCTGGTAAATCTTCTTTAGCGATGGGTGTATTGTACGCGGAAGGGATGAGTCGGTACGTAAGCTCACTCTCAACATATACTAGACGTCGCTTGTCTCAAGCTAAGAGAACTGATGTAGCGAGTGTTAAGCATATTCCGAGTGCAATCGCTTTGAAACAAAGACCCGGAGTTCCTGACGTTAGATCTACGGTGGGAACAGTCACGGAAACTCTAAATATTCTGCGTTTAATCTTTTCGAGATTGGGTTCACCACTATGTCCAAATGGGCATCGAATTAAACCAACTTTAGATATTGCACGAGCAATGGATTTGCCAAATGACGGTGTGAGTCATATGGGAGAAATTACTTGTCCAGTTTGTGGCGTGGTATTTGATGCGTTTTCAGCTGAAGACTTTGCGTTCAATGCTGAAGGAGCCTGTCCTACTTGCGAAGGCACGGGGATGACGCGTCAGATTAACCCACATAAACTAATTGGAGATCCAAAGCTCAGTATTCGTGATGGAGCAGTTGCGGCTTGGCACGTTCCGGGTCGTAGTTTTATGTTCTTGATTGCTGAACAAGTAGGAATTGATATTGATACACCATTTGAAAAACTGTCTGAAAAAGATAAAGACTTGGTTTTCCATGGCCCAGTGAAGGAATATGAAATTAACATTCCAACCAAAACTGGTAAGGTTTTCCACATGGATCATGCCAAATATAAAAATGCCTATAACGCAATTGAACATAGTATGGCTAATACTGACAATGCTCGCACCATTAAGAAGCTGAATAAGTTTTATGAGTTTAGTGAATGCCCAACTTGTCATGGAAGTCGCTTTGATCCTAAACTTTTTACGCAATTAATTTTAGGTAAGAACATTGCTGAAGTAAGCGATATGGAATTAGATCAACTAGTTCAGTTTGTTCCAAAAGTGTTGGAATGGTTGCCAGATGAGATGCATTCCTTAGGCAAAGAGTTATTGAACGAGTTAATGAGTCTCTTAAAGCCTTTGATCGATTTAGGATTGGACTATTTAACACTGAGTCGAGCAGGTAACACTCTTTCAACCGGTGAATTACAGCGAATTCAACTTGGTAGAACCCTACGGACTGAGACCACAGGCGTTTTATATGTGTTAGATGAACCTTCGATTGGACTGCATCCTGCTAATGTTCAGGGGTTAATTTCGATTATGCAAGGTTTAGTGGAACAGGGAAATTCAGTAGTGGTGGTCGATCATGATCCAACTATTATTGAATCTGCGGATTATGTAGTTGAAATTGGACCAGGGTCTGGCGTGAATGGCGGCCAGGTGATTACACGTGGAACGGTTTCTCAAATCCTAAAACACAAAGATTCCTTGATTACGCCATTCATTAATGGAACCGCGCAATTGATTCAACGTGACTTAGCATCAGACTCAACAAATGTATTTAAGCATGGATCCATCAATATTGAGATTGGCGAATATCACAATATTAAGAAGCTATCTGCTTCGTTGCCGATTAATCAATTTTCAGTAATAAGTGGGTTTTCAGGTGCTGGTAAGTCGACTTTATTGTTTGACGCTTTGATTCCAGCTTTAGAAGATCAAAAGAATCCACCTTCATTTGTTAAGAAGATTGAGGCTAAAGAAATTAAACATGTGTATACCATTGATGCGACACCAATTGGTAAAAATATTCGCTCCACACTCGCAACTTACACAAATATTTTGGACGAGTTACGTGAGTTATTTGCGGGGCTACCTGAAAGTATTGCTCAAGGATATGATAAGAAGTACTTTTCATACAATTTGAAAGAAGGGGCTTGTCCCACTTGTAATGGAACGGGAATAATCACGCTGGATATTCAGTATTTACCGGATATGCAGCAAATATGTTCCACGTGTAACGGTAATCGATATAACCAAGATGTTTTGAAGATTAAATGGCATGGCTACAATATTGCCGAAGTGCTACGGCTAAGTGTTGATGATGCTCGTTCTATTTTCAAAGATGAACCTAAGATTCTAAATACACTTGAAGTTCTGCACGAAATTGGATTGGGATATATCACATTAGGTGAAAGTACCGTAACTTTATCCGGTGGCGAATCTCAGCGCTTACGATTGTCTAAATACATTCGAACACGTCAAAAAGGAGTGCTGTTTGTCTTTGATGAACCTTCAATTGGACTTCACCCACTGGATATTCAGGTTCTACTTCATGTCATTCAAACATTAATTGATCAAGGTGGCACAGTTGTTGCTATTGAGCATGATATGGATATTATTCAGAATGCTGATTATGTGATTGATATGGGCCCCGGCGGTGGTAGTCATGGTGGAAAAATTGTGGCACAAGGTACTCCTAAAGAAATAGCTGAGAGTGGCAGTTTAACAGGCAAGTTTATTCAGGAACAACGGGAATTGTTTAAGTTGAATTAAGTTCAAAAAAAGTCGTTCAATGCGAGATTGATTCCCGCGTTGAACGACTTTTTACTTTTATCTACACAAGTTAATGTGCTTGTTAATTATTTTAAATATTAATGCACCAGCACACATAACAATGAATTCACCGGCAGCTACGGTGCCAAAAGTAATCCAAAATGGATAGTGCAAAATCCAGAATAGCTCTAATGCGACTGTGAACATCGAAAATGTCACAATCACCACACAGTAGGCTAGCTTCAGGTTTTCGTTCGTAATGTTTTTGACAACCAGATAAATAATAATCAAGGTTATACAAGTTGCAGCACTACCCCAAATAACATCCAAGGGACCGAGTGGGGATGCAATATTAGAAATGAAAACACCGAGTGTTACCGATAATATGTATCGTCGGTTATAAATAACTAAAATATTGAATATTTCAGCTATTCTTAACTGGATTGGACCAAAACTAATTGGAGCAAAAACGAGCGTAACTGCAACATAGATACCTGCTACTAAGGCGGTTAAAATAAGTTCTTTAGTTGAAAATTTAGATTTCGTTAACATGTAATTCTCCTTTATAACTTAATAGTTATTAATAACTGTGACCAAAGGAAAGTCTTTTACGACTGAAGTGTCACAGTGGGGATGAAAAATTATTTAGCTGTCCATCCACCATC
The DNA here is from genome assembly GCF_001437605.1 of Pediococcus argentinicus. Lineage (GTDB taxonomy): Bacteria > Bacillota > Bacilli > Lactobacillales > Lactobacillaceae > Pediococcus > Pediococcus argentinicus. The sequence goes on along the minus strand of NZ_JQCQ01000014.1, from coordinate 32,329 downwards.
AATAGGTACAATTGTTCCGTGAATATAATCTGATTCTGGGCTAACTAGAAAGCGACTTAATTTAGCAACTTCACTAGCCTGACCCCATCTCTGTGCCGGAGTTTCTTTAGCAACCCACTTAGCCATCTTAGCATCATCAGCAAAATCGGCCTGATTCATGGGAGTATCAATGGCTCCAAGGGCAATTGCATTTACTCGAATGCCTTGGTTAGCATATTCAAAATCTAGTTGTTTAGTAAAACCAACAATAGCATGCTTAGCGCTTGTATATGCGATACCTCCGCCACCAGCTACTAGTCCAGCAATAGATGCCATGTTGAGAATCACACCGTGTTGTTGATTTAGCATTTCTGGGAGTACAAAGCGACATGCAGTGAAAATGCTAGTTAAATTGGTATTTAGAAACTTTTGCCAGTCATCCAAATCAGTTTCTAGTAGTGGACGGTACTGATCAAGAATTCCCGCGGTATTGCACAGGATAGTTGCAGCTCCAAATTTCTTTTCAGCATTTTCAAGTTGGTTAGTAAACTCCTCAGGATGGGATACATCAGCAACGAAGAAGTTCAAATTGTTATAGTTGGATGCTAACAATTTAAGGTTAGTATCTGATATATCAAAAACAATTACAGTAGCATCCAGTTGTAGAAATTCTGTCGTTTGTGCTAATCCAATCCCAGAGTTTCCGCCAGTTATATAGATAATTTCATTTTGCCAGTTCGAGCTAGTCATCTACTACTGCCCAATCTTCAGCAAGTACATCACAGTCGGTTGGTGTCCACATACTGAAAGCTTCATCTGCAGTCTTAATAACAAAGTAAGGATTGAGAGGTTGGCCCTCAAATGTAGTTTTAGGAATCATCTGAATGTATAGTTCAGTTCCTTCCCAGTTAGTTCGAACCATTTTTGAACCAGATTTAATTAAAGGTAGTGCCTTTTCAAATGTCATAATAATCTCCTAAAATAAGTTGTTAGTTAATATTAAAGACCCATTTCGTTATATGCATTGCCAATGAAGAATACAACAAATACTGTATACAAAACAAAAATTGCAATAGAAATGATGAATTGGAATAATCCAGCACGGTTCCAAGTTTTTTGAACGGCTTTAAAAGTTTCAACATCCTTATAGTCACCTTTTTGCCAAGCCCAACCGTTACCTTTGAATCCGACAATGAAAATCCAAACAATGTTAAATACTGGAATTAAGCATAGTAGTGGCAAATAAGTACGGTTCCCAATTCCCCACATAATGTTGTACATAAATGCTCCCCAGTTCCAGCCTTTAACTTCTTGTGGAATTGTTTTTCCATTTTCTTCCATGATGTGTGTTCCTCCAAGTTAATATGTAGTTTATGGTGTATGTTTTAGATTATATCATGTGGTAGGTTTGTAAATTTGATTAAAAAAATAGTAACCACTCTCGTAGTTACTATTTTATCTTATTAATAGCCATATCTTATTGAGGATAGTACACTCAATTTTTTGAATTCAGTTAATTGAGCATCGGATAATACAATATTATTTTTTTGAATCGTATTTGAGATTTCTATATTCATTCTACTTAATACTAATGGTACAGAAGATTCTCCGTTTTCTAATTCTACTTGGTAGTTTTGTAAGGTATCGTGTAGAGCATTATAACCGTTACTCTTGCTATCTAAATTATTTATCAATTTTGAAATAGCAGTTATTGCTTCTTCTTTTCTATCCTTACCACCAGAAAACCATTTTAACTTTTTCATAATTTATTCCTCGCAATACTTATATGATTTTTTAAGCTTAATAGGAAATATAAATAGAAACAAGCTGGTTATCTAAGACAAGCCCTGAAGCTAGTGAGTCTGTAATAACCAGACACGAAAAATAGAGGATATATTAATTCCTATTAGGTCGTAAAAAGAATACTGAAGTAAAGCTTGTGGACAATAAAGTCAAAACAAAAAACTTTCCTGTTAAAAAGCCATTAATAAAATTCACATCTTCATGATCTAAGTTTATTGTAGTTCCATACAACAAAAAGAGTTCGAACATAAATGCTCCAACTATGATATGTATTATAAATGTTAGAGTGATTTTAATTATTGATTTTTTATTTGAAAGGCTGTACCAATTATCATAATGAGCTAGTAACAAAATAGTATTTATTAAAAGGAATAAAGATATTAAGATAATGTGTATTTTGAATAAATTGAAAAATTCGATATATCCCAGTAGCAAGAATAGAATATTCACAATATAAAAAAAGTTATAAATATGCCTATTGTTGTGATTAATCTTAGTCTGTAATTCATAATGTTGAACAATTCTATCGTCGTCTAATAAATCATCTAGGGAGATATTATATAGTTTGCTGATGGTTACTAAATTGGAAATGTCAGGGTAATTTCTATTATTCTCCCAACCAGAAATTGTCTTTCTAGATACATTTAGTTTCTCAGCAACATCAGCCTGAGTCATATTATTATCTAGTCGACATTTTTTGAGTTTTTCAGAGATATTCATGATAACGCCTCAAGGTTCATTGTTAGTGTTGTTTATTATTTCATAATATCATTGCATTTAAATTGCTTACCAGCCTAGGTACTAATTCTTTTTGACTTGTATATTTAAAATTCCAAACATTATTGATAGTGCAAGATAGATAGTAATTCTACTGAAAGTAAAATGAATACTTTCCTTTAGAAAAGCAGGTAGTATGATTTCTTCTACCAATAACATGGTTGCAAAGAATCCTAAAGCTAACATAATACATTGAAATAGTAGGTATGACTTGTGCTTACTAAGTTCCTTTGAGCGTTTTGTATGTGGTAATGCGTATTTGAACATTAATAAATTGATCGGAATAATACCTATAAAAAACAAGATAATGGTTTGAATATGGAGTTGCATACTTACTAAATCAGTAATCAAAGAAATTAATAGTAGGACAGCTATAACAACAATATATACTTTAAATATGTTTTGCTTAGTACTAGATTTAATTTGATTTAGTCCGACAAGCTCATAAATTTTTTTCACTATGGAACCCCCACTTTAATTTTTTAATAGCATAGAAGTAATTCGTGAAATAAACAAGCTGGAATTTCAAGACACCCGGTATATAGGGCGCTTCTCAACATTTATAATTTTGCATTTTTACACAAAAAAATCAGCAACTACGGCTTTTAGCAGCGTAATTACTGATTAGTGGTGTCTTTTGATGGGTGGTCAGGGGATCGAACCCTGGACCCACGGATTAAGAGTCCGTTGCTCTGCCAGCTGAGCTAACCACCCATATATGATATGTATCAATCGACTTAAATATATTATCACGAAAAAAAAGACTTGGCAACAGCTTTTCTGAAAAAGATTCACTAAATCATATAAAAAGTCCTGTGTGGTATAATACTATCGTATGCGGTAGGAATATTCCTACTATAAAAGGATTAGATGAGACTAGTCTAATTACGGAAAAAAGTTCTGTTTTAAGGAGGGCTAATATGCCAAAGATTTTAGTAGTTGATGACGAAAAACCCATTTCAGATATTGTTAAATTTAACCTAACAAAAGAAGGTTACGATGTAGTAACAGCTTATGATGGTGAAGAAGCCCTAGAATTAGTGGAATCAGAATCACCAGATTTAATTTTACTTGATTTGATGTTACCAAAAGTTGATGGATTGGAAGTTGCTCGTCAGGTCCGTGCAAAACATAATATTCCAATTATCATGGTTACAGCTAAGGATTCTGAATTAGACAAAGTTGTTGGTTTGGAACTCGGTGCTGATGATTACGTTACAAAGCCATTTTCAAACCGTGAGTTAGTTGCTCGTGTTAAGGCTAACTTACGTCGTCAAGATCAAAATATCGCTGAAGAAGCTGAAAACAACGATGTTAAAATTGGACCACTTACAATCAATGCGGATGCATATTCAGTTACACGTGACGGTAACCAATTAGATTTAACCCATCGTGAATTTGAACTTTTGCACTACTTAGCTAAGCACATGGGTCAAGTAATGACACGTGAACATTTATTACAAACTGTTTGGGGATACGATTACTTTGGTGATGTCCGTACAGTTGATGTTACCGTTCGTCGCTTGCGTGAAAAGATTGAAGAAACACCAAGTAACCCTCAATTCCTTGTAACTCGTCGTGGCGTTGGTTACTACCTACGTAACCCAGAAAATGATTAATCTAGGAGCCGCAAATCTTCTATGAAGAAACGAACAGCATTTTTTAAATCAATTAACTTTAAAATAGCTCTAGTGTTTGCAATGTTATTAGTCGTAACGTTGGAAGTCGTTGGGGTTATTTTTGTACGCCAATTAGAGCAACAAAATTTAAACCAATTTAAAACTCAAATTCAGCTCCAACCTTACTATGACAATGCAATTATCGACCAGTTGAGCCGTTCCAATACAAAGAGTGCTGATCGTCAAATTGGTCAGATTATCGCGAACGTGAATAACCAAAACATCACTGAAATTCGGGTTGTTGATAATAAAGGTACAATTCGCGGAACTAGTAATGGAAATAATCAATCGATTGTTGGTCAAAAAACGACTGATAGTAATGTAAAAAACGTTATTTATAATACGAGAACCTACCAACAGGTTTCTTATGATAAGCAAAACAACACCCGTTACTATATTTCGGCGGTACCTTTAATTAATACGTCAGGTGCTACGAATAACTTGGTTGGTGTCTTGTATATCAGGGCTAACCTAGAGTCAGTTTATCAAAATGTGAATAATATTACGCTGATTTTCGTAGTTGCGGCCTTAGTTGCGGTTACGATTGGTTTGGTGTTGGCAATTTTCATTGCGCGAGCGATTACGCGACCAATTGAAGAGATGCGTCTTAGAACGATGCAGATTGCTCGTGGCGACTATTCTGGTCACGTTCAAGTCTATGGGGATGATGAACTAGGTCAACTTGCTTCAGCGGTTAATAACTTGTCTGTCCGAGTTGAAGAAGCACAGGAATCAACTGAATCTGAACGGCGTCGTTTGGATTCGGTCCTTGGTTATATGACCGATGGGGTTATTGCGACCGACCGTCGTGGAAAAATTACAATTATTAATGAAATGGCGACTGACTTTTTGAATGCAACCGATGATCAAATTGTCGGTAAGTCCATTTTAGATATTCTTGATTTACGTGATTCATTCACCCTACGTGATCTTTTAGAAAATGAAGAACAAGTCGTCCTTGATTTCTCAACGGATGAACAAGACTTAATTTTGCATGCATCATTTGCGTTGATTCAGCGTGAATCAGGCTTTATTAGTGGTCTTGTATGTGTGCTTCATGATGTTACTGAACAACAAAAGATTGATCAAGATCGTAAAGAATTCGTTTCAAACGTTTCGCATGAATTGAGAACCCCGCTAACTTCGATGAGAAGTTATATCGAAGCGCTTGTTGATGGTGCCTGGAAGGACCCAGAAGTTGCTCCGAACTTCCTTCAAGTTACCCAGGAAGAAACTGATCGAATGATGCGAATGATCAACGATCTATTAAACCTTTCTCGGATGGATTCTGGAACTGCTAAATTAGACCTAGAAATGGTTAACTTGAACGAAATGTTTAATCATATTTTGGATCGTTTCGATATGATTATTAAAAATGGTGACAAGGACCAGAAAAACTATTCCATCAAGCGTGACTTTACTCGTCGCGATATTTGGGTTGAAGTCGATACTGATCGTTTACAACAGGTTTTGGATAATATTATGAATAACGCGATTAAGTACTCACCAGATGGTGGGATTATTACTTGTCGTCTTTTAGAGACTCACAACCACGTTATCATGAGCATTACTGACCAAGGTTTGGGTATTCCGAAAGATGCGCTCCCACATGTCTTTGACCGTTTCTACCGGGTTGATAAAGCTCGTTCAAGAGCTCAAGGTGGAACTGGTTTAGGATTGGCTATTTCAAAAGAAGTTATTCAAATGCATGGTGGCCGAATTTGGGTTGAAAGTAAGGAAGGAGAAGGTTCAACCTTCTATATTTCACTTCCATACGAACCACTTGAAGAGGGGGATACTTGGGAATGAAAGATTCAAAGCTCAGAGTAATTCTAAGACATACCGTATTAACAATCTTAGCCCTATTAAGTATGGCTCTTTCGTGGATAATTTGGACAAATCCAGCTCGCTATGAACGATCACATCAACAAGTATCGAGTGAAAAGGTTCAATCAAGCCAAGTCAGTCATGACATGAGTGATGTGATTTTACCGACGCAATTGATTCGGACTGATAGTGATCAAAAACAAACTTTACTAGCTAAAAGCCAAGTTAATTTAAATCAAGTAGTGACGGATAAAGTTGCTAAATGGAAGTTTGAAAGTGTTCGAATGGTGTCTAAGGGTAACAAGGAACGCTATTTAGACTATGCACGTGAAGCTAATAGTTTATTGCTCAAATATCCTAGCAATATTGCGGGTGGAGTTTTAAATGAAGTGCTCGATCAGAAGCTTGATTTTAGTTCAGAAGTGGGTCGCATTGTTATTTCATTAGATAAGAACAACGGTGTTTATCTGTTAAATGACAAGAACTATGGGGTTTACCAAGTTCAAGTTAGTGGACAGGATTTAAGTTCATTGAAGGAAAGTTTAACTGGCTCAAAACGCAGTGTAGACGTGAAGGAATCGATATTAAATCATAATTTAATCACGGAGTATCAAGACAGCTATCAAGTACCAAACTATAGTTATGTGATTAATAAGCAGAGTAATGGGATGTTTTCATCTAATTTGTTAGCTAATGATGATTCCGCAACGGTTACAACAAAGAAAGAAAAAGATAGTACGATTTACAGCGACGGCAACCGGAAGCAGTTAACAATTAACAAAGATGGTACTGCTCGATTTGAGGATTATACACGTAAAGGAACAGATGGGAATTCACTTAGAGCCCATATCGAAAATGGATTCTATCAATTACGTGAAATGGGTGTACCCATGGATAACATGCGCTTCTTTAACTACACTGATCGACATGATGAAGTAGTTTTCAGAAGTTATGTTGAAGGATATCCGATTTTCAATGATAACGACTATGGAACCGTGACAGTTTCACATAATAACTCTGGACGAGTGACTGATTTCTCACTCTATGGATTAGAAATTCCAGTGCCAGCAGATAAAAAAGAAACAGAACTACCTAGCACTAAAATGGTGCTGTCCCAGTTAGAAGCAACGGGGATCAATTCGGATGATATCTCTGATATTCAGATTGGTTATCAATGGACGAGTGCCAAGGGTAGTGGTTCGACAATCAATTTAACCCCAACATGGTATGTAAATTACAAAAATAACTGGTATCCATACGACCAAGTTTCAACTCAAGGATAGGAGGTGACTTAAATGAATTTTAAACGCATTGAATTAATGTTTATCGTGGTATTTGCCGTGTTAGACGCTTTTCTATTTGCTTCTTTTTGGCAAAATCAGGCTGGTATTCATACCACAACTAACTCCAACCGGAACGCAACCATTTTAAAAGAGATGCGCAATGATCAAATTACATTTGAGCCACTTTCTAACAGTAAATCAAAAGGCTACTATGCTTCTGCTAACAACAATAGTAATGATTTACGCAATATGAAGCAGTTGGTCGGCCAAAGTTCACATTTAGTAGATGGAAAATTAGTCAGCACTTTAGATACGCCACTTCAAGTTGACCGTAGCCATCCATCAAAAGTGTTAAATAATTTCGTAAAAATTAGTTCCAATATCATTCATGGCACAGAGTATGAGTATAATGGTAGCCTATCAACTGATGATCAGGTTGTGTACACACAGATGATTGATGATCGTCCCGTTTATTCGCATCAAGGACAATTGATTTTTGATGTTAACGGACAAGGTGTGGTAAATGGTTATACGCAAGGATATTTAGCTAACATTGAACCATTGCGGGAATCAGATGAACTAATCAGTCAAACTCGAGCTGTAACGTGGTTATATCAATATAATGAAATTCCAAATGATTCACGTATTGAATGGGCCAACCTAGGGTATACTCGTTTACTTAGCAGTGATAATGGCTTAGTATATGTACCAACATGGGTCGTTGCAATTAAGAGTAAGAGTAGTCAAAATATTCAGTTGAAACGAATCAACGCCTTTACTGGTGTAATGTTAAAACGAGTCACACAACAAAGTGGTGAAACCACTACTAGTGATACTTTAGGCAATGAAGATACATCTAGCTCAACAGCTAATAAAAGCGAAAGTACAACTCAATCTAATAAAACAGCGAGTGGTCAGTCTTCTGCAAGTAGTGCTTCAAGTAGCAGTAATACTGCGGAAGAGTGACCTTCAGTTGAAGTTAATTAAAGGGTTCAGTGAAGTTCAATTAAGAAAGAGGATAACAGTTCATGAACGATGATGAGATGAAGATCAGTGTGCTATCAAGTGGTAGTACGGGAAATGTAACTTATATCGAAACGCCCCAACATAAAGTTTTAGTGGATGCTGGATTAAGCGGTAAGAAGATTGCCGGATTAATGGATAGCATTGGTCGTGATATTAATGATGTTGATTCACTCTTAATCACTCATGAACATTCTGATCATATTGCGGGTGCAGGTGTATTGGCCCGTAAGTACAACCTAGATGTCTATGCTAATAAAGGTACTTGGGATGCAATGGCATCTAAAATTGGTAAAGTACCTGAAGAACAACGTTATATCTTTGATCCCAACACTACGAAATCATTGGGCGATTTAGATATTGAAAGTTTCTCAGTTTCACATGATGCAGCTGAACCTCAATTTTATGAATTTCATCATAATGGCAAATCCTTTGTGATCTTAACGGATACTGGATACGTATCAGACCGCGTGGCTGGCACGATTGAAAATGCGGATTGTTATCTATTTGAAGTTAACCATGATACAGAAATGCTTCGAATGGGAGGCTATCCATGGCCTTTGAAGCAACGTATTCTTGGTGATCATGGTCATTTATCTAATGAAGATGGTGCTAATGCTTTAATGGACGTGATTGGTAATCGTACTAAGAAAATCTATCTTGGACATTTGAGTTTGCATAACAATATGAAAGAACTCGCTCATTTAACAGTTTCTTCTATGATGCAAAACAAGGATATCGCGGTTGGTCATGATTTCCAATTGCTAGATACTGACCATGATAGGGCTGCTCATTTAACAATTCTTTAAAAGTTATTTGCACAAACATCAGTTTTACTTCATAAATTAGTCTTAATTACTGGTTACAATAATAACTAGCAAAAACTTTATTCGAGGAGGGTTGGCGGATCGTTCGCCGAAATTATGAAAAATAGTACATCGAAAACATTTATTACAGCTTTAGTAGCTGGATTAATTGGTGGAGGTGTGGCATTTGGTGGCGCTAATTTCATGCAAAACCAAGCCCAAAACTCCAACACAGCCGTACCAACATCATCAAATAAGTCAGGTACTGCTCAAGTTAGCAATGTTAAAGTGAACGTTGATAATCAATCTGAAAAAGCTTTTGATACGATTAAAGATTCAGTTGTTTCCGTAATTAATTTACAAAACGCTAAGTCTTCTAATAGTAGTAATGGAATTTTAGGGCAGATATTTGGGGAACAAGGTTCCGCAAGTAAACCTAAGACGGATTCAAAATTAGAGACAGCTTCTGAAGGTTCTGGTGTTATCTATAAGAAGAGTGGTGACACCGCTTATATCGTAACTAATAATCACGTGGTAGAAGGTTCTAACTCACTTGAAATCATTATGAGTGATGGTAAGAAGGTTCCAGCAAAGATTGTTGGTAAAGACTCGGTTACCGATTTAGCCGTTGTTAAGATTAATGGATCTGCTGTTAAGAAGGTTGCCAGTTTTGGTAATTCAGATAATATCAAAGTTGGTGAAACAGCCTTAGCAATTGGTTCACCACTTGGTTCAGATTATGCAACGTCCTTAACACAAGGTATTATTTCCGCTAAGAAACGTACAATCGCTACTGGTAGTGAACAAGGGCAAAAAACCGGTGAAGCAACTGTTATCCAGACAGATGCTGCGATTAACCCTGGTAACTCTGGTGGACCACTGATTAACCTTGCTGGACAAGTTGTTGGGATTAACTCAATGAAGTTATCCACATCAACTGATGGACAAACAAGCGTTGAAGGAATGGGATTTGCGATTCCTTCTAATGAAGTAGTTTCAATTATTGATCAGTTGGTTCAAAACGGTAAAATTACACGTCCTGCATTAGGAGTTTCACTCGTTGATTTGACTCAGATTTCCGCTAGTCAGCAAAAATCAGTTCTGAAATTACCTGGGGATGTTAATGCTGGTGCTGTAATCATGCAAGTATTCGGTGGTTCTCCTGCAGCAAATGCTGGTTTGAAGAAATATGATGTAATCACAAAAGTTAATAACGATAAAATTACAGGCTTAGCTAGTTTGAGAGAAAACCTTTACAAATATAAAGTAAACGATAAAGTTACAGTTGGCTACTATCACAACGGTCAGTACAAAACTGCCAAAGTGTCGTTAACTGAGACGTCTAACAAGCTTAGTTCGCAAGCTAAGTAAATTTAAATCCTGTTAAATCCATCTTCATGTGAAGGTGGATTTTTTGTTTACAAAGACTGATATAATAGAGTTTGAGTATTTTAGATGCAAAATTAGTCACATTCTAATTGTTAAAAATCGACAAATTCGTTGTATAGTACAACTAACGGAGCGTTACGGCCTTAATTAGTTAAACGTATGAACGGTTAAAGTTTAATTCACATATCTGTGGAAAACTTTGTTAATAACTTTCTAGCAGAAGTGGTGTAGTTCTATAAAAGTTATTAAATAAGTCTTAAGGGCGGTTAATAAAGTTATCCACAATTGACCTGTTTACTTGTGGATTAAAAATTTACCAACCGGGATTTAACTTCACAAACGCTGTTGTAACAACTCTTTCAGCTTGTGGATTGCAACAAAATTAAATGTGGATAACTGTGGACAACTAAAATAATCGTTGACAATTTTAGGTAGATAAATATGGTGGCGAACATAAATTCGACCCAATATATAGTGATTTAAAATTTTAACCTGTGGACAACTTTGTGAATAACTAAAATGGAGATGTGAATAACTGTGAATATAAAATTTGTTGTTGTGGGTAAATTAAAAGAAAAATACTTCAAACAAGGAATCGCAGAGTATGCGAAGCGCTTATCGAAATTTTGTAAGTTTCAAATTGTAGAAGTACCAGATGAAAAAGCCCCCGAAAGCTTAAGCGAAGCCGAAATGGCAAACGTGAAAGAAAAAGAGGGCGAACGGATTCTGGATAAGATTAAGGATAAGGAATATGTCTTTGCTTTGGAGATACTAGGCAAAGAACGCACTTCAGAAGAGTTCTCGAAGGAATTAGAACAGTTAACAACCTATGGACATTCCGATATTACTTTTGTTATTGGTGGATCTTTGGGATTAAGTCCGCAGGTTATCAAACGTGCGAACACCCATATTTCATTTGGTCGGTTTACATTGCCTCATCAGTTGATGAGGTTGGTATTGGTGGAACAGGTATATCGGGCGTTTATGATTCAGCAGGGTTCGCCTTACCATAAGTAGAGGAGGACTTCATAATAATGGTAAATAAATTAACCAACTTAAATAATAATCAATTAGATCAAATTATGAATCTCTGGTTAACAGGAAACATAGAAGCACACGGTGCATACGTAAGTGATGAGTACTGGAAGAACAATATGGCAATGGTTCGCCACGAAATTGAACATAATGCGGATGTTTATGTAGTAGAAAAAGATAATCAGATTCAAGGATTCTGTGGTGTGCAAGAAGGATATATTGCTGGGATCTTTGTTAGTCATGATGCTCAAGGACAGGGGATCGGAACACAACTAATCGAGGCAGCAAAGCGTGATAATAATCAACTAGTTTTATCAGTGTATGCAAAAAATAAAAAAGCCATTAAACTTTATGAAAACCAGGGATTTAAAATCACTAAATCTGAAATAGATGATGAAACTAACGTCGAGGATTGTGAAATGATTTGGAAATTAGAGTAAGTATTTAAAATTATCGGGAGGAAATAAAAATGATTATTAATCCTACAAAAAAAGCTCAACCAATTTTTAATAAAATCAAACAATCAACTGATAAAGATGATGCAAAGTCTTTCGCCACAGCCAACCCATTTTTTTCATGGCACGCGAATTATATTAACGTTAATCGCAAGAAGCTAGTTATTTTAATTAATGACTTAACCTTCGCAGTAGTTGCGTTATATGACGTAAATGCGAAAAATAAAATTGAACTGGACCAAAGAATTAAAGAAGGAATCTATGCCGCGTTTCGTATGCAGGATATTTCAGCAGAAAAGGTTCAAACATATTTTAAACTAGCTGGAGATATAGAAATTAATGCAGGATTTAATCGGCGTGTAACAAGTATCATAACTAATTTAATTGTTATGGTTGATAATAGGTTTATGCAGATTGACAAATCTGAAATGCTTCAACTATCGCTTATGGATTATATGATGCAAGTGCCAATTACTACTAGTGAGTATTCATTTGCAGATGATCGAGTTCACCAGGCTTTCAAACATAATTTGAGAATTCAGTCAGTGGATAAAAAAGATAAGAAAAAATTGGCGCCTAAGAAAACGTGGTCTGATTATCATAAATTTGATAAATATGCTGAACAATTTGAGTCGATGATGGATGATCCGGAAAAATATGAAAAAATAGCTAACGAAATAAAGAACAATAATAAACTATTATTGAAAGAATTTGGAAAGTATCTGGCTACTCAAGATTTGACCGATAAAACGATTAAAAAGCATGTCGATAGAGTTGAATTTTTTATTAATGGGTACTTAGTTTACCCCACATTAAGAACTCCTTTGGCAGCACCCGATGCAGTTGAGGAGTATTTATCAGATTGGTATCCACGAAAAGCAGCTAATTCTGAAACGGATTTTAAAGCAAATGTTGGTTCTATAAAACGATTTTTAAAGTTTTTGGAAGTTATCGGTGAAATTGATGCAGCATCATTAAAGCACGGTAATTCAGAACTCAAAATGGGAAAAGAAATTGGATTAGAATACTTTGATAACTTTATGAATATGTCGGACTTTTGGTGAGTAGGTGTACACTAAACGTATGACAAAATCATTTCAAAAGGAAGCGTCTAATAAATGAAAATTGAAGAAGGCTACATGCCATTTCGCGAATATAAAACGTATTACCGAATTGTAGGAGAACCAAATCCGTATAAAGCACCATTATTATTAATTCATGGTGGACCGGGTTCATCGCATAACTATTTTGAATTGTTGGATGACTTTGCTGAAACTAGTGGTCGTCAGTTGATTATGTACGATCAAGTTGGTTGTGGGAAATCTACGTTGCCAGAAGATGAAAGTGTTTATGTGAAAGAAACATGGGCAGAGGAATTAGTCGCGCTCAGAAAGTATTTACACTTGGACCATGTACATATGCTGGGTCAATCATGGGGCGGAATGCTTGAAATGCTCTACTTAACTCAATATGATCAAACCGGAGTTAAGAGTGTCATGATTGATGGTTCACCAGCTTCAATTAAGTTATGGACGAAAGAACAACACCGCTTAATTTCATATTTAAGTTACGAAGACCGTGAAGCAATCGCTGAAGCTGAACGTACTGGTGATTTTAGTGGACCCAAGTATTTAGCAGCTAATGACCGTTATATGGAACGTTATTGCTGGGATGATCCTGATGAAAACTCACCAGAACCACTACGTCGACCAACGAACGGAAAACGTGCTAGCTTAATTGCAGAAGGACCTAATGAATTTACGGAAAATGGAACTATCAGTGACTTTGAATTAACTGACGAGTTACATAAAATTAAAGTACCTGTTTTGGTTACTAATGGTACTGATGATTTATGTACGCCATTAATTGCTAAATCAGTTCATGACCATATTCCTGGTTCTAAATGGCACTTGTTTGGTAACAGCCGTCATTTAGCATTACTTGATCAACATGATGAATTTATCAGTGTACTTGATAATTGGTTGAAGGAAAACGATTAATAATAGCAAAGCATCCAATCGTATGATACGGTTGGATGCTTTTTATGTCATAGCTTAATCTAAAAATTCAAAGTGTAGTCAAGAACACGTATTTATCATCAGTCGATAACTGTGGTTGAAACTCGTATTCCATAATTTTAAATTGCTTTAATTCTTCTGAATCCGTTACGTTATTTTCAGCCATAAATCGAACCATTTCACCCCGAGCCATTTTTGCGAATGTGGCGCGGTTTTTTAATTTACCATCAACTAGATGTCCGAAGACAATATCAATCATTTTATCGGTTGATTTCATATGTTTACGAATGATTTTTGAGTATTCTTGTGAGGCTAAGTTGATAATTGGTTCGTGGTTTAAGTTTAGACCTTGATAAGGTAAATCGTTCCAATAGTCATATAGATTATTTGCATGATTAATCGGTAACCTAGATTGCATTTCCAAGCGATAAGGAATGATACCATCAAATGGACGGAGTGCACCGTAAAAGCCAGACAGAATTCTTAAATTAGCACTGACGTATTGTAAAGCTGGTTCAGTGAACAAGTCTGGTGCCATATGTTGATACTGAATTCCAACGTAAGCCATGATTGCTGGTGTTAGATTTTTACTTAAATTAACTTCATGAAGTAGGCGGTAACTATCTTGTGCAATTTTGTCACTACATTGCCAGAGCTCTTTTAAATCAGTGTAATCGAACTTCAATAGTTTATTAAAAATAGTTTCAGTTTGTTTCATGAATTGCGGTAATTCTTCATAACTAAAACTATCTGTGTCTATTTTCATTTTCTTGGCCGGTGAGATAATTATTTTCATAACAGTTCCTTTGTTTACATAATAGATACTTCTATTATATATTAATCGAGAAGGAGGTATGTGATATGACAGTAATAACTGATTATATTAAACAAGCTCCAAAAGAACAGCAGGATTATTTAAACCAGATATATAAATTAAGTAAGAAACTTCTACCAAAAGCTGATGAAAAGATAAGCTATAGTATGCCAACTTTTTATCAAAATGGGAATGTAATGCACTTTGCTGCAATGAAAAGTCATCTCGGATTTTATCCAACTCCAGAACCGATTGTCCATTTTGAAGAAGAATTGAAACCTTATAAGACAAGTAAGGGAGCGATTCAATTTAAATATAGTGAATCACTTCCACTAGATTTAATTGAGCAGATTATTTTATATATAAAGCAAACCAAAAACCTCTGATATAGGTAATGTCAGAGGTTTTTAGATTGATAAACATTTCCAAATTCCCTTTTTACTTATTTATTATGATTTAGGTATTGATTATTTTCCAAATGGTGATCAATACAAAAGTAAGCCTAAAAAGGTGTTAGACAAAAGTTTTTTTAAAAACTTATTAACGATAGACCAAAAAGAAATTAAAATTAATAATCTTAAGGATACGGCTTTTTAGATTTAATAATAGGTATAGACCAAATGTAAAACTCTCATACGCGTATGGTATATACCAATTGTATCGCCTTGAAAAAGCATTTTCACTCACATAAACTATAATTTGTAGCAATTATTTATTGTTTTTCTATAATTTATATTTTGGAGGTATTATTCATGAAGGATTATTTACAACGCATGGGTCGTTCTTTGCAACTTCCTGTTGCCGTTCTACCTGCTGCTGCCTTATTGGTAGGTATTGGTAATTGGTGGGCTTCTTACAGTAATGATGTAGTTGCACATTTCTTACAGGCCGGTGGTAATGCAGTTTTAGGTCAATTACCATTGCTATTCGCTGTTGGTTTAGCTCTTGGTATGTCAGTTGATCAATCTGGTGCCGCTGCTCTTGCAGGGTTAGTTGCTTTTGAAGTTCCGGTTAGTGTTTTAAAACCCGAATCAGTTGCAACATTGTTGAATGTGAAACCGACTGCGGTTGATCCATCATTTGCTCAGATAGGTAATGTATTTATTGGTATTGTGGCCGGGCTAATTGCAGCCGCATTGTACAATAGGTTACATGAAACAAAGCTACCAATGGCATTATCATTCTTTAGTGGTAAACGGTTGGTTCCTATTGCAGCCGCATTTGTTATGTTGCTCGTTAGTGTAATCCTATTATTCGTTTGGCCACCAGTTTATGGAGCACTCGTTGCATTCGCTAAGTTTATCTTGAACTTAGGTTGGGTTGGTGCCGGTATATATGGTTTCTTCAACCGGTTACTTATTCCAACTGGGTTACATCAAGCCTTAAACTCAGTTTTCTGGTTTGATGTTGCTGGAATTAACGATATTGGTAAGTTCTTAGCTTCTCAAGGTACAAAAGGTGTTACTGGTATGTATCAAGCAGGATTCTTCCCAGTTATGATGTTTGGCCTTCCTGCTGGTGCCTTTGCTATTTATAAAAATGCACGTCCTGAAAATAAAGCAACTACAGCTTCATTGATGTTGGCTGCAGCTTTTGCTTCATTCTTTACAGGTGTTACAGAACCACTTGAATTCNCATTTATGTTTGTTGCATGGCCACTATACTTATTGCATGCTGCCTTTACAGGACTTTCACTTGCATTTGCTGCATTTATGCACTGGACTGCTGGATTTGCATTTAGTGCTGGATTAGTTGATTATGTTCTTAGTTTGAAGAATCCGATTGCAAACCAACCATTATGGTTAATTGTTCAAGGCTTAGTTATGGCTGCAATTTACTACTTTGGATTTGATTTTGCTATCAAGAAATTCAACTTAATGACTCCTGGTCGTGAAGACTTATCAGCTGATGATTCTGATACTGAAGAAACATTAACTAATGATTCAGATGATAAATATACAATTCAAGCAAAAAAGATTTACGCTGCATTAGGTGGTTCAGATAATTTACAAGTGGTTGATAACTGTACAACTCGTCTTCGTCTCAAGTTAGAGGATACAGATAATATTAACGAAAATGCCATTAAACGTAGTGGCGCAGCTGGATTAAACAAAATCGATAAAAATAATTTACAAGTTGTTATTGGTACTGAAGTTCAATTCGTTGCCGATGAACTTGCAAAATTAAATAATACTAAAGCACCAATCTCATCAGTAAAGAATGAGGATAATGCTCAACCTACAGAAGAGCAAGTTGCTGATGGTATTAAACGTTCGACAACAGAAGAATTCTATAGTGTTGCTAATGGTAAATATATGGACATCGAAGAAGTTCCTGATGATACATTTGCACAAAAAATGTTAGGGGACGGATATGCTATTGATCCAACGAATGGAACTATCACAGCTCCAGTAGATGGAACCGTTATGTCAGTCTTTCCAACTAAACACGCAATTAGTTTCAAAACTGATGCTGGTTTAGAAGTTCTCCTTCACATGGGTATTGATACTGTTGAACTAAAAGGAGCACCGTTCGATATTAAGGTTAAAGATGGACAAGTGGTTAAGCATGGTGACGTTGTGGCTGAAGTCGATTTAGATGCTATCAAGGCTGCTGGTAAAAAGACACCTATGTTAGTGGTTATTACAAACATGGATGCCGTTGGAGTTATGAAGTTTAAGGGTAGCGAAAATGTTACTCCTGAATCATTGATTCTTACTACGACTACTAAATAGATAATCCAAATACTAACTCATAAATAAGCACTTCATTTACTTTAAATGTCGTGCTTATTTTTTATATAACAAGATTGATTACTCCATATCCACAACTACACCCCATAACCCCATTAATGTGGTAGCATATGGTATGGAGTTTTTTTAGAAAAACGAGGGAGATAATACTGAAATGATTACACTTAAATCAGACCGTGAGATTAAAGGGATGCGCGAATCAGGTAAAGTCATTGCTGGAATTCATTTGGCATTGAAAGATATGATTAAACCTGGTGTCACGGCAATGGAAATTGAAAACTTTGCTAATGATTATATCTTGGCACATGGCGCAACACCTTCTGAAAAGGGCTTTGAAGGTTACAAATATGCTACTTGTGTTGATGTAAATGATGAAGTTGCTCATGGAACACCGCGTAAAGGTCTCGTTTTAAAGAACGGTGATATCGTGAAAGTTGATATGACTGTTAACAAAGATGGTTATGAAAGTGATTCATGCTGGAGCTTTGCTGTTGGTGAAGTTTCACAATCAACTAAAGACTTGATGGACGTTACTAAGAAGGCATTGTACCTAGGAATTGCTCAAAGCCAAGTTGGCAAACGCCTTGGTGATATTGGCTTTGCCATTCAAGACTTTACTGAAAACAAGCATGGTTATGGCGATGTTCGTGACTTGATTGGTCATGGTATTCAACCAACAATGCATGAAAAACCAGATGTTTTCCATTATGGTGAAAAAGGTAAGGGTCTCCGTCTGAAGGCTGGTATGACTATTACTATTGAACCAATGATTAACGAAGGTACATGGGAAATTATGGATCATGAAGTTCCTGATAAGAATGACCCATGGATTTATTACGTATCTGCAGATGGTAGCTGGTCAGCTCAATATGAACATACACTAGCAATCACTGAAGACGGTCCAAAAATTTTAACTTCACAAGATGCTGAAGACGACGCTAAAATGTTGGCTTGGGCAAAGAAGTATATTGAAGATAACAATTATTAGAATATGTATTAATTTGGCCATTTAACGGGCCGTTTTTTTATCATTATAATGAGTTGGCTAGAGGATTATTTTTAAAAGAATGCTAAATATAGACCTCTCAAATGAGATGGATTTTACGTTGATAACCCGTCTTGTTACATGGTAATGTAGTAAATGTACCAGAGAGGTGGTGATTGAGTTGAGCCAGTTCAGGTGTAAAATAAAAAAGCCTAGATGCATAAAGATTGAATTCGCTGTTCGACTTTATGTTCTGACTTTTAAATTCTACCTTGAGTGGTAATTCCATTCACAGTTAGGTCGTTTAGACCGACCTTTCTGGTACACTTTTATTATATCACGGAGGTTATAAATTATGAAACTAGTTGATACAAAGCATGTTACAATTACCGTTCAAAAGAATACCAAAAAAGAATTCTGGCAGGGCGTTTTAGGTACGATAATTATTGCTGGCATTGTATGGTTCTTTGTGAAGTAAAGTATCGTTACAGAAAGAAGTCCAAAATGGGTAGTGCTATGTTCTCGTCAATCTATGAGCATATAGCACTGCCTTTTTTGTATAAGTTATCTAGTTGCTGTTTTTCTGATGGGCTTGGATTGTAAGGCCAATTTTAATTGTTGTCCTAGCATTTCAACACCAGTTTCAATGTCTTGATCATTAACGTTGGTAAAGTTAAGACGGGCAGCATTCTTCAACTGCTTTGATGGAACCAAATTAGCTGAAGGAACAAAGGAAACATTGGAGTTCGGAATTAAGCTTTCTTGTAAGAACCTAGTTGAATCAAAACCTTGTGGCATGGTTAACCAAAGGAAGAATCCACCTTCAGGATTGTTAAAATGAACTTCAGAAGGTAAATGCTTTTTCAAAGCAGAGACCATTAAGTCTTTTCGATGTTGGTAAGTGGCTTTAACTTCTTTAATGTGAGCATCAAGATCATTTTCTGCCAAGTAACCATCAACACTACTCATCATTAAATTGCTAGTTTCAACATCTGAACCGCCTTTAAGAGCTACTAATCCATCAAATAATTCAGGACTGGCTGTCAGCCATCCCAATCTTAAACTTGGCGCTAGGATTTTACTAAAGCTTCCGAGGAAAATCACGCGCCCTTCGGTATCAAAGTGCTTAATTGGTGGCAATGGTTCACCAGTGTACCGCAGATTACGATAAGGACCATCTTCTAGGATAACGACGTCGTAAATATTAGCCAACTGAACTAATGCTTTTCTTTTTTCGAGTGACATAACAGTTCCAGTCGGATTCTGAAAATCAGGTACGGTATAAATCATTTTAACTTCATGCTTCATCAGTACTTTTTGAAGTTCATCGATGTTCATACCGTCTGCTTCCATATGGACTTCATAGTAATTCGGCTCGTAAACATCAAAGGCAGCTAGCGCACCAAGATAAGTTGGAGCTTCCACAACCATTCCGTCACCACGATTGAGTAATAATCTGGCAGCTAAATCAATTCCTTGTTGAGCACCTTGGGTTAACATCACAGATTCAGTTGTGGTGTTAATGCCATCATTTCGCATCCGTGTAGCTAGCTTTTCACGTAATGGTAAGTATCCTTTACTGCTATTGTATTGTAGTAATGTTGCGGGTGCGGATTGAAAAGTATGTGAGAATGCTTGTTCAATTTCAACTCGTGGAAATAGTTTTGAGTCTGGATAACCGCCGGCAAATGAAATCATACCTGGCTTTGAAGCAGCAAAAATCTCATCTAAACCAGAATGTGATGTTTTTTCCGTTCTTTTCGCTAATTTCATAATAAATCCCCCCGATTGGTTATGATATTGCTATCATAAACTGGTATTATAATTAAGTAAAACTCAACTATTTCATTTTTACATGAATTAAATTCATGGTAGGAGGTTAAAATGGCTAACTTTAGTTACGAAGTGTTTACGCGTGTTGTGGAACAAGGGACTTTCAATTCGGCAGCCATTGAACTGAATGTGACACCAAGTGCGGTCAGCCACAGTATTAGTCAGTTGGAAACCGATTTGGGATTTCCTTTATTTATTAGAAATCGAACTGGAGTCCAATTGACGGCCGATGGACGAAAAATATTACCAATTATTCAGACTATCTTGAATACGGAAGAACAACTTAAACAGGTTTCAAATAATATTATCGGTTTGAACTCTGGCCGAATCAGAATTGGGGCATTCTCCTCGGTTTCAACTAATTGGCTACCAGAAATCATTCAAGAATTTAAACAACAGTATCCCAAAATTAAGATTGAACTTATTCAAGGTGGCTTTAATGAAATTGCTGAAGCAGTGCGGGTTGGTAGTATTGATATTGGATTCTCGTTATTACCAATTACGGAAAATATATCTGTTGAACCCTTGATCAAGGATCCTATTTTTTGTGTCACGCCAGCTGACTTTATTCCACGCAATAAAAAGACACTTACTAAATCTGATACTGATCGACAAAACTTCATCCTACAAGAGGGTGATTATGATCGTGATACTAAACGGGCGTTAGATAAGTATCAGGTATCTGGAAATGCCATCAGTTACTCAATTGATGATGCTTCAATTTTAGCAATGGTGGAATCCGGATTAGGATTGGGAATCTTACCAGAATTAGCTTTAAAAAAGGTATCTGGAGCATATAATGTATTTCCATTTTCAAACGACTTTGCGAGAACGATTTGTTTGCTAACGAATCCAACTACACAAAAATCACCAGCAGTCACTAAGATGCATGAAGTTATTTTTGAATATCTTAAAGCGCAGTATGAACAGGAATTTTTAAGTTAGAAAAGGATAGAATCTAGTGGTTCTATCTTTTTTTATATGTGTGGCGATGCTAGTTAGTTATTCAATCATGAATAGAAAATAAAAAGGAGAATTCAGCATCGATAAGGTGCGATTCTCCTTTTGAAATTAAATTAAGATACCTTCGCAATGATCAACTTCATGTTGAATGATTTGAGCAGGCCAATCTTGGAATGTTTGTGTGTGTTCTTTTAAGCTAGTGTCCTGATACTTAACGGTAATTTGCTTGAATCGTTTAGCTGGACGTTCACCATCGAGTGATAGGCATCCTTCGTCGGTAGTGTAAGGACCTTGCTTCTGTGAAATAGTTGGATTAATCATAGCGACTGCGATTGGTCCAAGCTGGCAAACGATAATTCGTTTATTAATTCCAATCATATTGGCTGCCATACCAACACAATCAGCGCTGTGAGCTTTAAGCGTGTCGAGTAGGTCTGAAACAATTTGTTTATCTTTGGGAGTAGCTAACTGTGCTTTTTGCTGTAAGGTTAATGGATTACGATTGATAGGTTTAATCATGTTTCATAAAACTCCTTTTTATCTAATTTGAATGCCTAAAAATTGAATAGCAAATTCTGCGGCTTGCTCTCGATTAATAATGCAATTGTGTAATTGATTTTGGGCTACTTCAAGTCGTTCTAACTTACAGGTGCTAAAATCGATTCTAGCCAATGAAGTTTCAAGGAAGCTGACTTCTGAGAGATCATTGCGATCAAAAATCGTTTTCTGAAGAGTACAGTGAACAAAATCCGAACTAGTTAAATTACTGTCCGTAAACTTGGTGGATTTGAACTTGCTATCTGAAAAAGTAGCATAATCCATTTTACAATCTGTGAAATGAACTTCACTGAAGTAGCTTTCAGGTAGTTTAGTACCGACTAATTTAGATTCTTTGAATTCTGATTTAAAAAATGAACTTTTTGAATAGTCCTCACCTGAGAAATCGCAGTTAACAAATTGGCAATTATTAATTTCTAGAATTTCAAAATCATTTTCAATGAAAG
This sequence comes from Pediococcus argentinicus, assembly GCF_001437605.1. GTDB lineage: Bacteria > Bacillota > Bacilli > Lactobacillales > Lactobacillaceae > Pediococcus > Pediococcus argentinicus. The sequence goes on along the minus strand of NZ_JQCQ01000014.1, from coordinate 9,903 downwards.
TTACGTTTTTGAAGAGACAATTTTCAAAAACGGGATGATGAATTGAGTTCTGTGTTATTAATTCATGTTCTATAAGTGCATTCTCTAAAGTGAAATCTTCACTATTGTAGATTTCCTCAAATGGTTGTTTGGTAAGGTTAACTTGATTAAGCATGGTGAACTCCTTTAAATGACTATGTATGAAGTATAGCTAATTTGAGGGATAGATGCATTAACTTATATAGGATTGTTTATATAAAAACGCAGGAGTAAAATGACGTTCAAGGGGGGAGATATTATGGATGAGAAGGCACAGGAGTTATTTGATTTAATTGATGCAGCATATAATGAAGATCTTAGTAATCAACCAGATATTTATAAGTCCAATTTATTGAAACGGGCTGGAGAGCTTGAGTCAGGAAAAGATGGCATAACGGTTATGACTGAAATCTTCAAAGATTATCCAACGAATGCATTGGATGCAATGAGTCTTCCTGAGCACAGCAGAAAATTGTATATGTATGTAAATGAGCGTTTTAAGAAATTAACTGAAAAAGAACTTCGTGATTTAAATCTGGGTGTTGGCTTGATTGCCACCAGCTTCACGTTTGGATCGATAATGTAGATAATAAACAATCCGCCTAATACAGGCTAATGTCTGTATTAGGCGGATTTTAGTTGGTCTAATTACCTTTTAACGGCTATCCGTGCTAAACTGGTTTTGGGTGATGATAATGGATAGGACAACGTGTGAACAGATTGTTGATGCAACCAAACGACTGGTCTTACATCAAGACTTCGGACAAGTTTCAGTAGTTACGATTTGTAAAGAAGCTGGGATTAGTCGTCAAACATTTTATGATTATTTTCATGATAAATATGATGTGTTGGCATGGATTTATCAAAATGATGTCCAAAAAATAACGGTCAATGCTAAATATCAAGATTGGCAAACTATTTTAAAACAGATGCTGGCATACTTTGAACAGGAACGAACTCTGTATCAAAAGATGTTTCAAATTACGGGCCAAAATGCACCAGATCAAGTGATTCATGATCATTTGATGGATTTAATCTGTTCAATTTTCAATGATTTGCGGGATCGAAAAGTATTGATGGTTCATACTAATTACTGTGATTTTGTACGTGATTTATTATCGACCGCGACAGCTAATGAAGTTAAAAGCTGGATTTTAAGCAGTCATCCGCGTTCTCTGAAGCAGGAGACGGAGATGCTTGAAATTTACATTGAAGATGGCATTAATGGCCTTTTACTAAGGTTGAAACAGGTATATCCAGAACGAGTTCGATAGAGAGTAGACACTTGAGTAAAAGTGTCTACTCTTTTTTAATTTCAAAGAACTATACTGAACTTGAAATTTGAAAGGGGAGTTTAACTATGACAAATGTTTTAATTTTAGGTGCTAACGGACAAATCGCTCGTTTAGCAGAACAACAACTTTTGGATGATACAGATAATAAATTGACGTTATTTCTTCGCAATAAGGATCGCTTGAGCGTTCATAATGAAAGTCGTGAAACTCTATTTGAAGGCGATGCAACCAGTGAAGCGGATTTGGAAAAGGCCATGCAAGGACAGGACATTGTTTATGCAAACCTTGGAAATCGCTCGATTGAACAGCAAGCTAAAGCAGTCGTTGCAGCAATGGATAAGGCAGGTCTGAAACGTCTAATTTGGATTTCTACATTAGGTATTTATGATGAAGTGCCTGGCAACTTTGGTAAATGGAACCATCAAATGTTAGATGGTGGATATCTTGAAACATATGGAGCTGCAGCTAAAGTGATTGAAGGATCTGATTTGGACTACACCATCATTCGTCCCGCTTGGTTATCTAACAAGGACATAGTGAGCTACGAGTTTACACATAAAGGCGAAGACTTTAAGGGAACCGAGGTTTCACGTAAGAGTATCGCTGATGTAGTTGTGAAATTAATTCAAAAGCCAGATCAAGAAGTTCGTGAATCAATTGGAGTTAACCAACCAAATACGGATGGCGACAAGCCTTCATTTTATTAGAATAGTAAAATTGCACACCTAAATGTTGGTGTGCTTTTTTATGGTTTCACTTTCATAATATCTATATAGGTTAAAAATGAAGTTCAATCATAGTTGGATAAAGCTTGTTAAAATAGGATTGCTAAGGATTATAGCTTTCTTTTTAAGGGCGCAAGTATAAAATAATAGTTAGAAAATAAATAATTTAATACCAAGTAGGGGGAGTTATTATGACAAATAATAACAAGAGCGCTCGAAGTCGATTTCTAATAACATATTGGATTAATGTCATTTTACTGGTTATATTGATAGGATTGCTTAGTACGAATTTACCTTTTGGTGGATTGGTGATGTTTTTATTGACCATTAATATACTAGTTATAGCTTCTGATAATGGTCAGGGCTTTTTACGAAGAGACCGTACAACTCTCCAAATATTTATCAGTGTCATCATGTTTTTTGTTATAGTAGGTCTTTTTTCAATGGTGGATTTTGCTGAAATAAAGGCTGATAATAACGTATTCGAAATGGCTACGGATATTATGGGAATAGTCACTCATGCTATGTTAGTAACCTTATCTATTTTGTATGCTTGGAAATTTCGAAAGATAGCTTTCCATATATAAGCGGGGATAGAGAATAATATGAAAATTGGGCCAGCTTTAAAAGAGGGTCGTGAGGCCAATCATTTAACACAAGAAATAGTTTCTGAAAAACTATTTGTAACTAGACAGACTATTTCAAATTGGGAAACGAATCGCAGTTATCCGGATTTGGATCGACTGGTACAGCTATGTGATTTATATCATCTTTCGCTTGATGATATTCTCCGGGGGGATAGTGATATCATGGAGCACTTTAAAGAACAGGAACAAGTTAGTAAACGTACTAAAGTGATCATACAAGTTAGTTATTGGTTGAATATTGTAATGCTGGTTTTAACTTTACTGGCGTCTGAGTTTCGAATTCCATATGGACCAATTTATCCAATAACGCTAGTGATTAATTTGATTTATCTATCATCAACTTGTGGCATTGTTGAATTGAAAAAGTATTCGCTTTTTGAAAAAATAATAGCGGGCATATTGGTTGTGATATTGACTGGCTTTCTGGGAATTAATGCATTCCTTGATATTAACTATAATGTAGGAGACCGATCATACTTATACGGTGAACTGACGGGAACGATAGTCAGGTTCATCGTTGTTGTAATTGCAATCCTATCAGTTTGGTTCTACCGAAATTATGCGATTAGGAAGTAAACACTAATAGTACTTTATTATGGAAAACAGTATGAATGATAATTGTGGTGGCAGTGCTTTAACAATTGTTTCGGGTATTTTTAAGATTACATATTACTATAAAAAATGAGGTTCACACATATTTAAAATGTGAACCTCATTTTGGCTTAGATTAACGTTTATAAACCATTGCTCCATAATTAGCGTTGCCTTGATAGTTTCCAGACGTAAAAAGTGGATGTTTTTTAATAATCCAAAATTGTTTACTGCTGATAACTTTAATTTTAACTGGTGAAGAATCATGTTTGCTAAATTTCAAATTAGCGTAGTAAGTACCTTTGTGTTTAGAATCCTTGCGAATCTTAGAGAATGACCAAGTATAGGTTTTATGTTTTGTCCAAGATGCCTTAGCATGTACAGACTTTTTAGTAAACGTTGTTCGATCATGGAATCCGCCTTGATGACCATCAGTCAATCGATACCAGACATGACTTCTAATGCTGGTTGGTAATGATGTGTACTTAGTTTTAGCATTTACAGGTTTTACAGCTGTTAAAGGTAATGCTAGAAAAATAGTTGTAATAACAAGAATAATCTTTTTCATAAGTAACTCCTCCAATTATTTTTAATCAAATTAATCTTATCGGGTTAATGTGCATAAAACAACCATTTTGTTATTTTCTATTCTGTAGTTTTGAATTTTTAATTCCGTAAATAAAGTAAATAACTAATCCAATTAAAATCCAAATTGAAACCCAGATCTTAGTAACGGAAGGTAACATGATAATAAAATAAATACTGAACAATCCAGCTATTACTGGTAATACAGGATACCAAGGCATTTTGAAACCAGTATTAACGATGTCTTTTCGGTGACGTAATGGAATGATACCAAAAGAGATAAACGCAAATGCTAGTAATGTTCCAGCATTGATTAGGGAAGCTAGTTCGGTCAATGGAACTAAGCCGGCAAAGAATGCTTGGACGATGGTTGCTAGGATAATTGCAACTGTTGGAACTTGATTCTTATGGCTAACTGTACCTAATTTCTTAGGGAGTAAACCGTCACGACCAAGCGCATAAACTAAACGTGATCCACCGATGAACATTGTGAGCATGGCGGTGAAAATTCCAATTAGAGCACCAATCGTAATCAATTTATTCCAACCAGAAAGATGAATGACAGTTAAAGCATATGCAGCCGGATCATCAACGTTTAACTGCTTGTAATTAACCATTCCGGTTAGGACGAATGAGAAAGTTACATATAGAACAACGGAGATCAATACAGTTCCTAAAATACCACGAATCATATTCTTATTGGGTTCAATTGTTTCAGCGGAGTTGGAAGCTAAGGCATCAAAACCAATAAAGGCAAAGAAGACGGTTGCAGCAGCTGTTGAAATTCCACCTAGTCCAAATGGTGCACCATGAAATTGTTTAGGATAGAAAGGCACATAATTGGAACTCTTAATATAGAAAATACCAACAGCGATAAAGATAATGATAATTGCAACCTTAATAACAACCGCCACATTTTCAACACTCTTAGAAAGCGTAGCACCTTGGCTAACAATTAAAGCAACGATGAGAACAATTAAGACGGCGGTAATGTTGATAGTTCCACCTTCCATGGGTCCCGCTTGAAGTGCTTTGGGTAAATTAATTCCTAGTGCTCCTAAAATATTGTTGTTGAAGTAGGCGGCAAAACCAGTTGCCTCGGCGGAAACGGCTAAGAAATATTCGAGGACTAAGGCCCATCCGAGCACCCATCCAACAATTTCACCGTATACGACCGAACCAAATGAATAAGCGGATCCAGCAACAGGCATTGCTGATGAGAACTCAGCGTAAGCCATTCCTACTAAGCCTGAAACCAGAGCGGCTAATAAAAAGGCGATTGTAACGGCCGGGCCAGCATGTTGAGCTGCTTCATGACCTGGTAAAATGAAAATACCAGTTCCGATTACGGCTCCGATTCCTAAACCGATCAGGTCTCGTGTACGTAATGTTCGACGTAAGCGAGCGTCGGCTTGAATATATGTATCAACAGATTCTTTTTTGAAGATGTTTGGCATGAGTGCTCCTTTAAATGTTTAAAATGGATCTATATTCTAATTGTATTTTAATTAACACATTATAAAAATATAACATTGTGGAAAAAGTGCGTCAAATAAGCTTTTGAAGTTAAAATAGTTGAGTTATGAATCGAAGATGAGTACAGTGAGTATACCAATTAAACAAGAGGAGTAATTTATGAAAGCATGGCAAGTGAATCAAAAAGCAGATCAATCAATTGATGCTTTGAGCTTAAATGAAGTTCAAGTTCCCGAGCCACAGGCAGGCCAAGTACTAGTTCGTGTGTTAGAGGTTGGATTAAATCCAGTTGATTATAAAATAATCGAAGGCGGAGTAGATGTCTGGACCTTTCCGCACACCATTGGAATTGATGGTGTTGGATTCATTGAAAAAGTCGGTGATGGCGTAACTAACGTTGCTGTTGGTGACCGAGTGTTTTATCACGGCGATTTACGTAAAGATGGCACGTTAGCAGAATATGCATTGACCGATGCACGGGGATTAGCAAATGTACCCGACGACTTATCAAATGAAAATGCAGCAGCAATCCTTTGTTCAGCTATGACCGCCTATCAAGCACTTTATCGCAAAGCCAATTTGACTAATAAGCAGACTATTTTAGTCCATGCAGGTGGCGGAAATGTGGGCTTTGTCGCAATCCAGTTAGCAAAGCAATTAGGATTAACAGTGATTAGTACCACTTCGAAACGTAAGCAATCTTTAGTTGAAGAAGCCGGAGCTGATTTTATTATTAATTATCGGGATGAAGATGTTACCGAAAGAGTCATGGAAGTAACAGATGGCAAAGGTGTCGACTTAAGTCTCAACACAGTCGGTGGTGCAGAAATCAAAGCTGATTTAGATCGAGTTGCTTACAATGGTCAGATTTTAGTGGTCGGTGATGAAATCCCTGCTGATTTAGATTTGGATCAACGAGCAACTACCATTGCAAGACTTGCTTTGGGTGGTGTTTATCGATCAGACAATACTAACGAAATTAAAGATTTAGGTCGGATGGCAACTGAACTGGCCGGTATGGTGGTTAATCATCAGTTGGAAGTACCAGTTGACCAATCTTTCGGCTTCAATGAAGTTCCAGTAGCCCTACAAGCGATTAAAGATGGTTCCGCATTGGGCAAATTAACTATTAAAGTAAGTGAATAATTAAATCAAAGGCCATTTAAAATTGAATAAATTTAAAATGGTTTTTATTTTGCACTTTATTTTTATATCTTTTAGATGTATTATAACTTTCAAAGATCGGAGGAAATAAAAAATGTATGAATTGTTTGTTCTTTCAGAATTAATGGAAGGCCCTAAGAGTGGATACCGCTTGCGTGAAATTATGGAGACTACTTTAGGACCAAATCGCAAGATTAGTTTTGGTGTTTTATATCCGCTATTAAATAAGTTAGCTGAGGCTGGGTATATTGTGATTGAGAATCCTGAAGACCGTAAGAAACGAAGCATTACTATTACGGCTGCAGGTGAATCCCATTTCAAAGAATTGATGAAAGAACCAATCCCACGCAACGCGCATACAGATGATCTCTATTTAATCCGATTAGATGCAATGCAACACGTTGATGTGGCAACCCAACTTCAAATTTTAGCGGGATATAAAGAAGAACAATTACAAATTCTATCTAGTACCAAGGCAACATTAAATGATTTTAGTCAAACAGAACGAAAGGCCGACCATTTATATGCCGAACGCATTTTAAAATTAAGACAATTAAAAACTGAAACAACAATTGATTGGATCAGAGATTATGAAAGCGAGTTGAAAGAATGACCAAGCAGATTCAAATTGCTCTATTAGTAGCTGCCAGTTTCTTTATGGAAATGCTTGATGGAACAATTATTACGACGGCTTTACCAAAAATGGCCGTTGATTTTAATACAAATTTATCGACAATCACTTTAATGATTAGTACGTACCTAGTTGCAGTGGCAGTTTCAATTCCACTTTGTGGCTGGTTAGCGCAACGATACGGTAAGAAACGGATTTGGATTATTGCCGTTTTGATTTTTACGATTAGTTCACTTGGTAGCACATTGGCACCTAACCTGGGAATTTTGTTAGTGATGAGACTACTACAAGGATTTTCAGGAGCGTTGATGACTCCGACCGGTCAGCTGATTGTATTGCAGAATACTCCGCCACAACAGATGTTACGCATGACTAGTTACCTAGTCTGGCCATCTTTGATTGCACCAGCTATTGCGCCCGTTATTGGTGGATTGATTGTTACTTATTGGAGTTGGCATTGGATTTTTCTAATCAACATTCCGATTGGACTGATTATCGCAGGATTAGGCGTCTTTGTGATGGAAAATGACGACCAGGACCGTAAACAAACACCATTTGATTTTGTCGGATTTATTGAAGTTGGACTTGCTTCGATTTTATTATTAGTCGGAGCTGAATTAGCAACACATGGTCCCGTGTTAATGGTTGTGGGACTAATCCTAGTAGTACTTGGAATTGTTTTTGGGTGGATGGTATATCGTCATTTAAGAACTGTTTCAAATCCACTTTTTTCGGTCGATGCAGTTAAATTTCCGAGTTTTCGGATTTACCAAACTGGTGGTTCAGTATTTTGGATTACAGTTGCTGCTATGCCATACGTTATGACGATGTTATTGCAGACGATTTTCCACTGGTCAGCGGCTAAAACTGGTTGGTATATTATCTTCATTTTCATTGGAAATATTGGTATCAAGCCGTTCACGAGTTGGATTATTAATAAATTACAATTCCGAGGGGCATTACTATTATCATTCTGGGCCTCAATTATCAGTTCAGTTTGTTTAGCTATTATTGGACCGAATACGTTTGGTCCATGGATTATGTTCTTAGCACTCATTTCAGGATGTGGCCGTTCCTTAGCATTAACTGCATATAATGGAATCAATTTGATTGATATTGAACCCAAGGAACGTCCTAGTGCGAACACTTTAATTGCGGTAACTAGAAGCTTGGCACAAGGATTAGGTATCTCGTTGATTACAGTGGTGATTAATTTATTTGAGCAGGTTGTTTCTAACCAGATGGCCTTTACATTGAGCTTTTTGTTCTTAGCGCTAATCACAGTTTATCCACTAATTGAAGTTTGGGTGCTACCCCATGATATTGGTAAAGAAGCACTCACAAAGTAAAGTGTGATGCTGGTAATTTGATTTTGAACACGATAGGATTAGTTAACAAGAATTCATAAGGAGTGTTCAAAATGGACTTACATTTAAAGAATAAGTTAGCGATGATTACGGGTTCAACTAAAGGAATCGGTAAGGCAATTGCGATTGAAATGGCCCGTGAAGGCGTTGATGTTGTGATTAATGGTCGTAAAGCGGAAGATGTTAAACAAGTAGTGGATGAAATTAAGAATGAGTTTCCAGATACTAATCCACAAGCGGCCGCCGGAGATTTAGCTGTTGAATCAGATCGAGAACAGATTTTTAAACGGTTTCCAAAAGTTGATATATTGGTAAATAATATGGGGATTTTTCAACCGATGGAATATCAGGATATTGATGATGATACTTGGCGAAAATTCTTTGAGGTGAATGTTTTAGCTGGTAATGCGATGGCAAAACAATATCTTCAACCGATGTTAGATCAAGACTTCGGTCGAATTATCTTCATTGCTAGTGAAGAAGCAGTTATGCCATCTGGTGAAATGCCTCAATATAGTATGACGAAATCAATGAATTTGTCATTAGCTAAGAGTCTATCGAAGTTAACAGTGGCAACACATGTTACTGTCAATACAATTATGCCGGGATCAACGTTAACTGAAGGTGTCCAACAAATGCTTGAGGATATGTACGCTGACAGCGGACTTCCAAAAGACCGATGGGAAGCTGATTTTATGAAAAATCATCGTTCTCGTTCTCAAATCCAACGACTAATTCGTCCATCTGAAATTGGTCGCTTTACAGCATTTGTGGCCAGTCCGGATTCAATGTCCTTCTCTGGTGAAGCATTACGAGTGGACGGCGGATTAGTGCCAACTATTTTTTAATATATTTTAAATCATATAAAAAGCTAGAAGCCTGTTAGGTTTCTAGCTTTTTGCTGTATTAACATCTAATAAATCCTTCAAATAAGGTTCAATCTTCTCAGGTTTAGTAATTGGTGCGAAGCGTTTCACTAGCTTGCCATCACCATCAACTAAGAACTTAGTAAAGTTCCATTTGATCATGCCGCCGCTCTGATCTTTTAGGAATTTAAATAGAGGAGATGTCTGTGATCCATTAACGTGAATTATTTCGCCCATTGGGAAAGTGACTCCGTAATGAACCTTACAGTATTCAACAATCTCGTCTTCTTGATCGAGTTCCTGTTTAAAATCATTTGATGGAAAACCAATAATTGTAAATCCAGAATCATGGTATTTTTTGTATAAATTTTCTAAATCTGTAAATTGTGGAGCGAGTCCACAGTTGCTGGCAGTATTAACGATTAAAAAGGGATGACCACGTAGTTCGTTTAGGTCAATCGGACTTCCATTGATTTCTTTAATTGAAAAATCATAGATACTCATTTTAACCACTTCCTCGTATATTTAAAATATATAT
>NZ_JQCQ01000013.1 GCF_001437605.1 Pediococcus argentinicus | reverse complement strand
TTTGGACATTATCATTTATGTTCGACACAAAGTTCTAGAACTTTAGAATAAAAGCTTGACTTATTTTGAAATGTTGCTAATATAACCTTTAACTTAACTATGAACAGAAGAGTAGATTTATCACAACAGCAAAGCGAGTTACGGATAGTGTGAGCGTAGCCTAGTTGATAATCGAACCACACCTGGGAGTTGAATTTCTGAAAGAAGTAAGAAGTTCCGGTAATGCCGTTATCATTTAAGTTATTTATAACTTACTGAGGTATTGCTATGTGAATAGCGTACGAACCAGAGGTGGAACCACGATGAATCGTCCTCTTAGACTTTTATTAGTCTAAGAGGATTTTTTTGTACATAGAGAATGGAGGAAATGATATGGATATAATTAACTATGCTCTTCAGATTTTACCGTCCTTAATGCAAGGGGCTTTAATGACACTGCAAATCTTTTGTTGGACAATCATTGGCTCACTTATTTTAGGGGCTATTCTAGCTCTTGGATTAGTATCCAGGTTTGGATTTTTAAAGAAGATAATTAGTGGATATGTTTGGCTAATGCGTGGGACACCACTACTTCTTCAATTAATTTTTGTTTTTTATGGGCTACCAACAATCCATATTATTTTTCCTCGGTATGAAGCGGCACTATTCGCATTTATTCTCAATTATGCAGCATACTTTGCAGAAATCTTTCGTGGTGGTTTGCAAGCAGTTGATCAAGGACAGTATGAAGCAGGACGAGTGCTTCAGATGAGTTACTGGCAAATTACTAAATCAGTGGTAATGCCACAGGTTGCAAAGATTGTTTTACCATCACTGGGAAATGAAGTTATTAATTTAGTTAAAGATTCATCACTGGTTTACGTTATTGGTTTAGGCGATCTACTTCGAGCAGGAAATGTTGCTGCTGCTCGTGATGTCAGTCTGGTTCCGTTTATCTTAGTTGGAATTATTTATTTATTATTAACGGCTATATGTACTTATTTCTTACGTCGCGTCGAAAAACACTATTCATATTTTAGATAGAGGAGGACCTGCCAATGCTTGAATTACAAAATATTTCCAAAAAATTTGGTAATAAAACGGTTATTGATCAACTGAGTTTAAAGATTCCAGACGATTCAATTTTAACGATTGTTGGTCCTTCTGGTGCGGGAAAGACAACCCTATTGCGTTGTATCATCGGGTTAGACAAAGTCGATGGTGGTAAGTTTCTACTAGATGGACAACCCTTTGATCCATATGTAAGTCGTAATAGTGATGGAATTATCGGAGCTGTTTTCCAGGACTTTCAATTATTTCCTAATTTATCGGTTGAAGAAAATATCACACTTGCTCCAATGCAAGTTCTTAAAAAGTCAGTCGATGAAGCAAAACAAGATGCTAAAAGAATTATGGAACAACTTCACCTTCTGGATTATCAGGATCAATATCCTTATCAATTATCTGGAGGTCAAAAGCAGCGTGTAGCGATTGCGAGGGCACTTGCAATGCGACCACAGATTCTCTGCTATGATGAACCCACATCAGCTTTGGATCCAGAATTAAAAAATGAAGTTAAGAAAATTATTCTTGATCTAAAAAAGACTAAAATTACACAGATTGTCATTACTCATGACATCGACTTTGCTAACGAAATTACGGATCAGACATTAACAGTAAAGCCGGTGAAGTAAATGAAAATAAAATCTAAATATTCGGTTTATGGATTATTACTAATTGCAATCTTATTGATTACAACAGGATGTGCTCGAGTAGGAGCTAAACAAACTAACCAGGATAGCTGGAATCGAATTAGCAAATCAAAGCACGTTGTAATTGGAATTGATGATAGTTTTGTACCGATGGACTTTCGTGAAAAGAATGGGACATTAGTTGGCTATGATGTCGATTTAGCACGAGCAGTGTTTAAACAGGCTGGTGTTAAAGTTGATTTTCAAACAATTGATTGGTCGATGAATGCAACTGAATTACGTAATCAAACGATTGATTTGATTTGGAATGGTTTTACAATTACTCCTGAGCGTAAAGAAACGATGCTGTTCAGTCAACCATATTTAAAAAACGAACAAATTTTGGTTACTAAGACCAAGAGTAATATTAAATCCACAAAGGATATGTCAGGTAAAACACTCGGTGCTCAAAGTGGGTCATCAGGCTCACAGGATATTGCTCGTTTCCCCAATGTCTTACAAAATCGAATCAAAGGTAAATCACCAATTTTGTATGATTCTTTCAATAATGCTTTTATTGATTTAAATGCTAATCGAATTCAAGGATTGTTGATTGACAGTGTTTATGCCAAATACTATATTTCACATCAAAAGAATCCATCTGATTATCGTATTATTCAAAGTGGATTGCCAGATGAAGAATTTGCTATTGGAATGCGTAAACGGGATCGGAAATTAAACGATTATATAAACAGTCAATTAGATAGATTACAAAAGAATGGAACAATTACTAAACTTAATCAAAAGTGGTTTGGTGACCGTTAAAAATAAGGGCTTGGACAAACGTTGTTAGTTTGTTCCTAAGTCCTTTTTTGATACACTTTTAAGTAAAGGAGGCGATGAGATGATTTGGATTGAGATTGGACTTTATCTTTTAAATGCTTTGATTGCAATTACGATTGCATTATTTGAAAGAAGAGATATTGCTGCGGCCTGGGCTTGGATGCTGGTTATGTTTTTACTACCGGGAGTCGGATTGTTAGCTTATATGTTTTTGGGTCGTAAATTATCATCTAATCAAATTTTTGATATTAGGGCGCAACAAAATCTTGGCGTGAGTGAAATGGCGCGCTACCAAAAAGAATCTAGTGCCAATCATATTCAACTCGAATCGCCGATGGAAACAGAACTAGTTAACTTATTCTTGAATACAGATGACGCCATTCTGACACATCAAAATGAAGTTATGCTGTTAAATGATGGTAAACGAAAATTTAAGCAACTATTTCGTGATTTAAAGCATGCTAGATACAACATTAATATTGAGTATTTTACGATTTATAATGATGATTTAGGACAACAGTTACGTGACATCTTAGTTCAAAAAGCTAAGGCTGGTGTACGAATAAAGGTTATGTATGACTTGTTTGGTTCTAAAGGGAGTAAGACGGCTATGTTTAAAGAGTTGATTGAAAATGGTGGTGAGGTTATCCCATTCATGCGTCCTCGTTTTAGTTATTTAAACTTCCGCATTAATTTTAGAAATCACCGTAAAATAGTTGTGATTGATGGCTCCATTGGCTATATTGGTGGATTCAATGTCGGCGACCAGTACGTGGGACAAAATAGTCGTTTTGGCTATTGGCGTGATACTCATTTAAGAATTACAGGATCTGCAGTATTACAGTTACAAAGTCGTTTCTTTATGGATTGGAATGCCTCGAATAAGAAAAACACCGAACGGATCGATATTAGTTATTTTCCGCAGAATGAGGTACATGGTAATGTGCCAATTCAGATTGTTAGTAGTGGACCAGAGAGTGAAATTCAGAAAATCAAACAGGGATATATTAAGATGATTGCGGCAGCACAATCGTCAATCAAAATTGAAACGCCATACTTTATTCCGGACGATGCACTGATGGAAATATTATTAATTGCGATTAAAACAGGAGTTCACGTTACACTGGTGATCCCTAATCAGCCGGATCATTTCTTTGTATATCGTGCAACAGAGTATTATGCACAACAATTAGTTGCTGCAGGTGCCAATGTATACATGTATCAAAAGGGGTTTATGCACGTTAAAACAATTATTGTGGATGAAAAAGTTGTCAGTGTAGGTTCAGCTAATTTAGATATTCGTTCCTTTAAACTTAACTTTGAGGCGAATGCGTTTATCTATAATCAGCAAATTGCACAACAAGTTGGACAAGATATTAAGCAGGATATTAACGACTCTGAATTATTAACTGAACACTATTTCAAAAATCAATCAAACTGGACTAAAATTAAACAACAATTTAGTCGGTTACTTTCACCAATTTTGTAATCAAAGATTGAATTATCTAGTGGTTTTGATATGATTAGTCGCATGAATTATTTGATGGAGGAACCACATTGCAAAAAGAAATTATGGCTGGTGTTAATTTAAATCTTCAAACTACCCAGCAATTTAAAACAAATCGAATCGAAGTTCATTTTTTAAGTAAAGCATCAGTTGCCGAAATGGCAAAAAGAACTTTATTAACTAATATATTGGAAACTAGTTCGCATAAGTTTAATACCCAAACTAAAGTTACCCACGAACTCTCTCGGATGTATGGTGCTAGTTTTTCTACAAGTGTTGCCAAGAAAGGGATACTGCACGATATTTCATTTTCAATAGTGGTGGTTAATGAAAAGTTTATTAATCAAAAAGTCGATTTGATACAACAGGCATTTCAATTTTTAAACGAAATTATTAATTATCCGTTAGCTAGTGGAAATGAGTTTGATCAAGAGATTTTTTCACGCCAGAAAGCTAACCTGATTGACTATATTCGTTCAGCAGCTGACGATAAGCAATACTGGGCCATGCAACAATTGCGCCAGTTAACTTATGGGCAGGATAGTATTCAGGCCACTCCAAGTTACGGTAAGATTAGTGATATTGAGGCAATCGGTAATTCCGATTTATTTGAATATTACCGTGGCCTTTTAAGTAGCGACCAAATTCAAATTACAGTTGTTGGGGATACCGATGAAGAAACTGTCACAGAAGCTGTTAAAATATTTGATTTTAAATCTCGCAATTTTGAATTGGAATCAGTTTTTTCCAAATTAGAACCTGTTTCTGAAGTTTCAATTGGCGAAGTTCATGACAATGTTAATCAAGCTAAACTAGATTTTGCTTATGATTTCCCAGTTTACGTCCGTGATCAACATTATTTTGCAGCGATTGTCTTTAACGCTTTATTTGGTGGAACGCCACAGTCAAAACTATTTTTAAAAGTCCGAGAAGAGGCTAGTTTAGCTTACTATGCTAGTTCAACATTAGACTTATATAACGGTATTATGATGGTACAAACCGGTATCGATGGAGCTAATTGGCATAAAGTTGAAGATATTATCGCCCTTCAGTTGGTTGCACTTCAAAATGGAGACCTTAAATCTGAGGAGTTAGACAACGTTAAGAAAGGTTTGCAATCTGAATACCTAGCCAGCTTAGATAGTCCTAGAAGCTATTGTCGAAAGGTATTAAGCGATTGGGCACTGAATAGTACTATGACAGATGAAATGTGGTTAAGTGGGATTAAAGCTGTGACAATTGACGATGTTAAAGAAATTGCTTCACTTGTTAACTTGCGAAGTGAGTTTATATTGGATGGTAATTTAGATGAAGACTAAAGCTTATAAAAATTATGATGAAGAACTATTTACTGAAGTTTTAGATAACGGGCTAACTGTTAATTTGTTACCTAAGGCAGGATATCACAAAACATATGCGGTATTTACAACAAACTTTGGGTCACTTGATAATCAAATTAAGGTTGACGGTCAAACAGTCACTATTCCGGCCGGAACTGCACATTTTTTAGAGCATAAAATGTTTGAAAAAGAAGATTATGATGCTTTTGACTTATTTAGTAAGAACGGTGCTGATGCAAATGCTTTTACTAGTTATTCGAGAACTAGTTATCTTTTTTCTACAACGGTCAATTTAAAAGAAAACTTGAATAATTTATTAGACTTCGTGCAACGTCCTTATTTTTCTGCAAAGTCGGTTGCTAAAGAACAGGGGATCATTGGTCAAGAAATCAAAATGTACAATGATGATCCGGACTGGCAATCTTATATGGGTATTTTAAAAAATCTTTTTCCTAATCATGCCATGAGTCAAGATATTGCTGGATCAGTTGATAGTATTAGTGAAATCACTCCGGAAGTACTTTATCAGATTCACGAACTAGCTTATCGTCCTTCCAACATGAATTTATTTGTAGTGGGTGGTTTTGATGTTCAAGAGGTTTTGGATTGGCTCAAGGATAACCAAAATAAGAAACACTTTGAAAAAAAAGTGGTTGAACTTTCAAATAATCAAAATGACAATTTACAATCCGATGGAGCGGATATAATTCGTGAAGCCCTGCAAGTAGGAATGGTACAACGTCCTAAAGTAATGATTGGATTGCGTGGATTAAAGCCGCTACCAGCTAAGGGGATTGCTAGATTAAAATATATTATGGAACTGGATTTAGCATTATACCTACTTCTTAGTTCGTCCTCGCAAAGTTATTTGGAGCTCTATGATAAGGGAATCTTAGATGATACTTTTGGATATGAATTGAATGCTGAGCGGGATATTTATTACTTAACCATTTCTGGGGATACTAATAATCCTGACGACTTCAAACAAAAAATTGAACAGGTTCTAAAAAATGGTGTTGATCAATTGAAAGACCAAGCGCCAGAATTTGAATTAGCGCAAAAGGAAATGATTGGTCGTTCAATCACCAAGATGAATTCTATTGAGGCAATTGCGAACTCATTTGAAGGAGAATGGTACGGAAATAGTACAGTTTTCGATGAAGCGGATTTATACCAAACAATTAAGTTTGAAGATGTTCAAAAAGCCTTTGCGGACTTTATCAGTGGAAATGTGATTAGTACATTCCAAACAAATAGCAGAGGTGACCAAAAATGAAATTTGCTCTAGTTTGTGGTGCAAGTGGAGATATTGGTTCACAGATTGTTACTGACTTAGCAGAAGCAGGCTGGTCATTATATTTACAATATAATCAAAACGAAAGTGTCATAGAACATTTAGTTGCACAACTTACTGATGCTTTTCCAAAACAAGAGTTCTTTATGATTCAGGCTGATTTCCATGATGCTATGTCCATCAGCAAAATTGAATCTAGCATTTTTGCTTTAGATGCTGTGATTTTTGCACAGGGTAGTACGCAGTATAAGCTGTTCTCTGAATTGAAAGATGATGAATTAGAAAATCTTTGGCTAGAACATGTTAAAGTACCTTTGTTATTGTCACGTGATTTAACACCTAAATTAGCGATGAAAGATTCGGGACGAATCATATTTGTCGGATCTGTTTATGGTGCAGTAGGAAGCCCGATGGAGGTTGCTTATAGCATGCTCAAAGGTGCTTTGAGTTCTTTTGCGAATGCTTATGCTAAAGAAGTTGCGACAGAGGGCATTACAGTTAATGTTATTGCTCCGGGTGCTGTTAAGACACAGATGAATGACGGTTGGAGTTCTGAAAGCATTAAAAGAGTAAACGACGAGATCCCGGTTAACCGTTGGGCAACACCACGTGATATTAGTTTTATGGTTGGAAACTTGTTGGATTCGCGTGCTGATTATGTGACTGGTCAAACCATCTATGTTGACGGTGGATGGTTAAAATAACCTTCATTCAATGGTATACTTTTAAGAGAGAAAACCGAGGATAACCTAGATATGAGTAGAAATAAGTATGCGGAAATAGGAAAACAACTTCAAGATGCCCGCCAAAAGAAAGGTTGGACGGTTGAAGATGTTCATTTAAAAACCCAAATCTCTAAAAGATACATAATGGCCCTAGAGGCCGGTGCTGAAGATGATTTGCCGGGTGAATATTACGTACAATCAATTATCAGCCAATATGCTGCACTTGTAGGGATGGATCCGAAACGATTTAATAAGGATAAGGAACCCAAAAGTGTTGCGGAATGGCGTGAAGAACATCGCCCGGTTGCTAATCGTATTGAACGGGATGAAGTTCGGCAACGACCATCAGTTTTAATGGGATTGATTAGACAGGTGCCATGGCTAATGGCGATGGCCTTAGTTTTAGTGATTTGGTTATTAGTTTGGGGACTGACGTCAGGTATGTCAGGAAATGCCCAGATTAAGGCAGATCCCAAAACGGTTGTGGTTGACCACACTGCAAAAAAGAATGTTAAATCTGTGAACGGTAAAACGGTCAAGCCAGTGGATACATCTGATCAGACAGATGTTAGCGAAAATGGTGGTAATGTTGATGACTTGCAGGTTAAACTTGGTTCTAAAGTTAAAACAGCTAGCTTGAAAGTTAACACGACGGATGCTAATTCGTGGATTATGTTGATTGATACCAAAAAGATTGATGCTCCAGTTTGGCAGGGTAGTGTACCAGCTAAGTCTAGTAAATCGTTTGATTTAGAAAAAGGGCACAGTTATACTTTGCAAGTGGGAAATGTTAAGGTTACGGAACTAACTATTAACAATAAGAGTGTTCCCAATAATCCAAAAGATAATCAAATTAGAAATATTAAATTACAGGTAAAATAAGGAGATCAAGCATGAACTTACCAAATAAGTTAACTATTTTCAGAATTATTTTAATTCCACTATTTATTATTATTACTGTTATTCCTAATATCTGGGGAACTATCGCTGTTGCAGGAACAGTGATTTCTGTCACAAAATTAGTAGGAGCTATTATTTTTGCAATTGCTGCTATTACAGATTTCTTAGATGGACAAATTGCTAGAAGACAACATTTAGTAACCAATTTTGGTAAATTTGCAGATCCAATTGCTGACAAAATGTTGACTATGACAGCCTTTGTAATCTTAGTTGAAATGGGTATGGCACCAGCATGGGTCGTTGCTATTATTGTTTGCCGCGAATTGGCAGTGAGCGGATTAAGATTAATCATTGTTGAAAATGACGGTGAAGTTTTGGCTGCTGAAATGCCAGGTAAAATCAAAACATTCTCCCAAATGTTCGCCATCATTTTCCTTCTTTTGAATAACATTTTCTTTATTGGATCAATACTATTGTATGTTGCTTTGTTCTTTACAATTTATTCAGGAATCGATTATTTCGTTAAAAACAGAGCTATTTTCTCAGATTCATTCTAATAATAATTTAAATGCTTAGGATAGTAACCGTTTGGTTATTTATTCTAAGTTTTTTGTTTAAAGAAATTATTTTATATTAGCGTAATTAAAAACATAGGGGTAAAAAATGAAAGCAGAACTTATTTCAGTTGGAACAGAGATCCTATTAGGTGAGATTACAGATACAAATGCGGTTAAATTAGGGCAATTTCTCGCTCAGAAAGGAATTGACGTAGTCAATCGACAAACGGTTGGGGATAATAAAGAAAGAATTGAAGAAGCTCTTGAAATCGCAACTAGGCGGAGTGATTTGATTATTACAATTGGTGGTCTAGGCCCCACAGAAGATGACTTAACAAAGGATGCAGTTGCTGACTTTGTAGGGGATCAGCTTATATTTGATCAGAATACTTTAGACAAAATTACCGATTATTTTGAAAAAAGTAATATTGAAATAACCAGTAATAATAAGAAACAAGCTGAAGTATTTGCTAATGGTGGAACGCTCGCCAACGGAATCGGACTAGCGGCCGGCAGTTTTATTGAAAATAATAATCACACCTATGTGGTGCTACCTGGTCCGCCAAGTGAATTCACGCCAATGGTCAACGGTTCATTTAATCAGTTTTTGATAACTAGATTTAATCTGAATCAGCAAATAAAATCTAAGACACTTCATTTTGTTGGTATCGGGGAATCTCTTCTAGCAGACAAGCTAGATGATTTAATTAATCGACAGACCAATCCCACGATTGCTTTATACTTTAAAGATACTGATGTGACAGTTAGATTGACGGCTAAGGGAACAGAAGAACCAGAAATCGATCAATTGTTAAACCAAACTGAATCTGATATTAACAAATTAGTCGGTGAATTTTATTACTCGGATGAGGATGAAATAGATTTTCCAAGTTTTGTGACCCAAGAATTAATTAAGCGTGAGCTGTCTATCACATCTGCCGAGAGTTTAACCGGTGGCTTATTTCAAAGTACAATTGTAGGTGTGGCAGGTGCGTCAAACATCTTCCCCGGTGGATATGTTACTTATTCAGATGCCAGTAAACACAGTTTACTGGGTGTATCTGAGGCTACGATTTCGGATAATACAGTAGTCAGTGGCCCAGTGGCCAAAGAAATGGCCATTGGTGCGAAGAATTTAATGGGAACATCAATAGGGGTCAGTTTTACCGGTGTAGCAGGACCAGATGGATTGGAAGGACACCCAGCCGGTGAGGTATGGATCGGATTAGCACTACCCAATGGTGACACTGTTCAAAATAAATATGTGTTCAACGGTAACAGACAAAAAATCCGGCAACGCTCAGTAAATAAGGCTTTTGAGCTAATTTGGAGATTGATCTTGAAATAAGACGAACTTTTGTTCGCTTTTTTATTGCTTTTTACTTCATAAATAGGTATGATTACATTATTGATAAATCGAATGGAGGATTTATAGTGGCAGATGAACGTCAAGCAGCCTTAGACAAGGCCCTTAAAAAAATCGAAAAAAACTTTGGTAAAGGCTCAATCATGCGAATGGGTGATGCAGCTGATACTCAAATCTCAACTATTTCTAGTGGCTCATTAGCATTGGATGACGCATTAGGTGTTGGTGGATTTCCACGTGGTAGAATCGTTGAAATATATGGACCAGAAAGTTCTGGTAAAACTACTGTTGCCTTGCATGCCGTTGCTGAAGTACAAAAGCGTGGCGGAACAGCAGCATATATTGATGCTGAAAATGCCTTAGATCCAGTTTACGCTGAACACTTAGGTGTAAATATTGATGATTTACTTCTTTCTCAACCAGATACTGGTGAAGAAGGTCTAGAAATTGCTGATGCTTTGGTTACCAGTGGTGCTGTTGACTTAATCGTAGTCGATTCTGTTGCCGCTTTGGTACCCCGTGCTGAAATTGAAGGTGAAATGGGTGATGCTCACGTTGGTTTGCAAGCTCGTTTAATGTCCCAAGCACTTCGTAAGTTATCGGGTTCTATCAATAAAACTAAAACAATCGCATTATTCATCAACCAAATTCGTGAAAAAGTTGGTGTTATGTTCGGTAATCCTGAAACAACACCAGGTGGTCGTGCTTTGAAGTTCTACGCTACGGTTCGTCTTGAAGTACGTCGTGCAGAACAAATTAAAGATGGAACAGATGTTATTGGTAACCGAACTCGAATCAGAGTTGTTAAAAACAAGGTTGCACCACCATTTAGAAAAGCTGAAGTTGATATCATGTACGGAAAGGGTATTTCCCAAACTGGTGAGTTAATTGATATGGCTGTTGAAAAAGATCTTGTTGGTAAGAGCGGTTCTTGGTATTCATACGGTGAAGACCGAATTGGTCAAGGTCGTGAAAATGCTAAGCAATATATGGAGGATCATCCAGATACTCGCGCCGAATTAATGGCTAAGGTTCGTGAAGCATATGGTATGGTACCAGATGCCACAACTGAAAGTCCTAAAGAATCTAAAGATCCTAGTGAATTAGATTTAGATAACTAAATAATTAATGTTAAAAGTTCTGAACGAATGATATTATCTGATAATTTCTTATAATACCGCGTTTGGGGCTTTTTGCTTTTAAGTAACTTATTGACAGAGGTACAACTAAACATTAGAATTATTACAAGTGTAAGAATTATAATAACATCATAATTTGTGAACATTTAAACCCTATTTTGATGATTTGGAGGTCAGAAAATGAACATTTTCTCTATAATCCTCGCAATCATCGCTATCGTTGTTGGTTATTTTGGTGGTTACTTTATTCATAAGAATATTGTTGAAAAACAAAATGAAAATGCAAAAGTAACTGCTGATTCAATAATCGAAGATGCAAGAAAACAAGCTGAAACTGATCGACGTGAGGCTCTCCTAGAAGCTAAAGATGAGAGTCACAGGTACCGATCAGAAGTAGAAGGCGAATTAAAAAAGCGTCGTTCGGAACTTCAAAAGCAAGAAGATCGTTTGTTGCAAAGAGAAGAATCGCTCGATCGTAAAGATAATTTCTTCGAAAAACGGGAAAGCAGTTTGGAACGGAAGGAACAAAAACTTACTTCTGAACAAAAGCATATAGAAGAGCAACAACAAAGGGCATCCTCATTGGTTGAGGAACGACAAACCGAGTTAGAACGAGTTTCTAAATTATCTCAGGACGATGCAAAAGACCTGATAATTGAAGAAACTAAAGCCAATTTAGCAGATGAACGAGCTTTAATTATTAAAGACGGAATTGAAGATGCTGAACATCAAGTAAATGAAAAGGCTAAGAGTTTAATTGCTCAAGCTATTCAACGTGGTGCTACAGATATGGCTGCAGAAACTACTGTAACAGTGGTCAGTCTACCTAACGATGATATGAAAGGTAGAATTATTGGTCGCGAGGGTCGTAATATTCGTAATTTTGAGAATGTTACAGGAGTTGATTTAATTATTGACGATACGCCTGAAGCAGTAGTTTTGAGTAGTTTTGACCCAGTTCGACGAGAAGTTGCACATATTGCACTGGAAAAGTTAATTCAAGATGGTCGTATTCACCCAGCTCGTATTGAAGAGATGGTTGAAAAGGCACGTAAAGAACTTGATGATAATATTCGTAAAACTGGTGAACAAACAATCTTTGATTTGGGAATTCACTCGATGAATCCTGAACTTGTTAAGTTAATTGGAACGTTGAAATATCGTACCAGTTATGGTCAAAATGTTTTGAATCACTCGGTTGAAGTTGCTAATTTAGCTGGAATTTTAGCGGCTGAATTAGGTGAGGATGTTACTGTAGCAAAACGCGCAGGATTATTACACGATATTGGTAAAGCTGTGGATCATGAAACTGATGAATCACATGTACAAATTGGCGTAGAGTTAGCTAAGAAATATAAAGAGAGTAAAGTTGTTATTAATGCGATTGAATCACATGAAGATGACAACAAAGCTCAATATGTTATTTCAGTATTGGTTAGCGCAGCTGATTCAATCTCTGCTGCTCGTCCCGGAGCACGGAGTGAGACACTTCAAAGCTATATCCATCGTTTGGATAAGTTAGAACAATTATCTAACGGATTTGAAGGAGTTAAAAAGAGCTATGCAATTCAGGCTGGACGTGAAGTTCGCGTGATTGTTAGACCAAATAAGATCAATGATTTAAAGGCTGTAACGCTTACTCATAATATTCGTAAAGCAATTGAAAATGAGCTTGAATATGCTGGTAAAGTTAAAGTTACAGTTGTTCGTGAAGTACGAGCAGTTGATTTTGCAAAATAATAGTTAAAAGCTTGTTTCAAACTTTAATAGTTTGAAATCAGGCTTTTTATTTTTTATTGGTTGGTTCTAAACTAAGGAAAGTTTTTTAGATTGTCTAAAAATGTTAATATAGAAGCTATAATTAAAAGAGAACGCGTATTTAAGTAAGAAAGATAACTTGAATAAAAAGGAAGAAAACAGATGCCCCAAAAAACTAGTGATACACCAATGATGCGCCAGTACTTTGAAATAAAAAAGCAGTACCCAGATGCGTTTTTATTTTATCGAATTGGAGACTTTTACGAACTATTTTATGATGATGCCATTAAGGGTTCACAAATTTTGGAGTTAACCTTAACGGCGCGCTCTAAAAATGCGGATGATCCAATTCCAATGTGTGGTGTACCGCATCATGCTGCTCAAAATTATATTGATATTTTAATTGAGCAAGGCTATAAAGTGGCTATTTGTGAACAAATGGAAGATCCAAGAACGGCTAAGGGAATGGTTAAGCGTGAGGTCATTCAATTAGTAACACCTGGTACTGCTACTGATAATGGTGTTACTGAAGCAAAAACTAATAATTATTTAACAGCACTAACTTACGACAAAACGACTGGTAAATTTGGTTTTGCTTATACTGATTTATCCACAGGTGAATTAAAAACAGCTTTGTTGGATGATTTAGATGGTGTTTTAAACGAAGTCGTTAGTCTACAGACAAAAGAAATCGTTGTTGATAATGATATTACTGAAGATATTAAAGATCGGATATCTGAATTAGGTGTCCTAGTCTCTAATCAAGTTGATGGGGAGATTTCCTCTGAAACAAGCTTCTTGAGTCAGGATTTGAAGATTGAACAAGAAAAAGCGGTAGTTAAAGAACTCTTGTTATATGTGGAAACTACTCAGAAGAGGAGTCTTGCTCATTTACAAAAGGCGGTTCCTTATGAACCATCTTTCTATTTACGAATGGATCATGCTTCTAAATACAATTTGGAACTGACCAGTTTAATTCGAACCGGTAAAAAACAAGGCACTTTACTGTGGTTATTAGATTCCACTAAAACCGCCATGGGTGGCCGTCTTTTGAAACAGTGGTTGGATCGTCCATTAATTCAGAAAAAGGCAATTTTAAGTCGACAAAATCAGGTTCAGTCTTTAGTAGATCATTTCTTTGAAAGAAGTAGTTTACAAGAGGAATTGACGAAAGTGTATGATTTGGAACGCTTGGCCGGACGAGTTGCTTTTGGGAACGTCAACGGACGTGATTTAATTCAATTAAAGACTTCACTAAATCAGATTCCCAAGATCAAGTACATTTTGCAAGAACTTGATGATCCTGCATTTAAAGATGTTTTAAACCATTTAGATCCTGTCGATGATATTGCTGATTTAATTGAACAAGCAATCAATGATGATGCCCCTATTTCAGTTAAAGATGGAAATATCATTAAAGATGGTTACAACGAATTGTTGGATCAATATCGGGATGCGATGACTAATGGCAAAAAGTGGATTGCGCAACTTCAGGCAGATGAACGTAAAAATACGGGAATCAAGAATCTGAAAGTAGGTTTCAATAAAGTCTTTGGTTACTATATTGAAGTTACACGCTCTAACCTAGACTTAGTACCAGAAGATCGTTTTGAACGTAAACAGACACTAACGAACGCTGAAAGATTTATTACACCTGAACTAAAAGAAAAAGAACAGATTATTTTAGAAGCTGAACAGAAGTCTACTGACTTGGAATATGAATTGTTTAATGGAATTCGTGAACAAATCAAAGATTCAATTGAGCGCCTTCAACGTTTGGCCAAGGGTGTTTCTAAATTAGATGTTTTACAGAGCTTTGCGGTTGTTAGTGAAAAATATCAGTTTGTTCGCCCAACTATGAAAGATGGTCATGAAGTAAATATCGAAGATGGTCGTCATCCAGTTGTTGAAAAGGTTATGGGTCACCAAAGCTACGTACCTAATGATATAAAAATGAATGATGATACGGACATTTTACTTATTACGGGACCTAATATGTCTGGTAAGAGTACCTATATGCGTCAGTTAGCCTTAACAGTTATCATGGCTCAAATGGGATGCTTCGTAGCAGCTAAATCGGCAGAATTACCAATTTTTGATCAAATATTTACTAGAATTGGTGCCGCAGATGATTTAATTGCTGGTCAAAGTACTTTCATGGTTGAAATGCAGGAAGCAAATCGAGCATTGCAGAGTGGAACGCAAAACAGTTTGATTTTATTTGATGAAATTGGACGTGGAACTGCAACATATGATGGAATGGCATTAGCACAAGCAATTATTGAGTTTATTCATAGAAATTTGCATGCTAAAACACTATTTTCTACTCATTATCATGAATTAACTGAATTAGATCAGACGTTAGATCACTTAAAGAACGTGCACGTTGGAGCTGTTGAACAAAACGGCAATTTAGTTTTCTTGCATAAAATGCAGGATGGGCCAGCAGATAAGTCTTACGGAATTCATGTTGCAAAATTAGCTGGGATGCCAGATGACTTACTAAAACGGGCTAATGTGATTTTACAAGGACTAGAAGAAAACTCCAATGAATTAAACTCTTCAGTAAAAACTAGTTTGAACCAACAAGTTGAACCTGAGGTAGAGACAGGAGAGCCAAATGAAGTTACTGAGACGGATCAGGTCGACGAACAATTGGCACTATTTCAAACGAGTGAAGCTTCTGTTCAACAAGTTATTGCTGAACAATTGAAAGATTTAAACTTAATGGATATGACTCCAATGGAAGTAATGAATCAAATTTATAAATGGCAGAAGAAGTTACAGAAGTAGGTGAAATAGATGGCACAAATTCATGAACTGAGTGAAATTCTCTCAGATCAAATTGCGGCTGGTGAAGTGGTTGAACGACCAGCTTCAGTTGTTAAAGAATTAGTTGAAAATGCGGTCGATGCAGGTAGTGACCGAATTGATATCTTATTAGAAGAAGCAGGACTCAAATCAATCAGGGTGATTGATAACGGACAAGGTATTAACTCTGACGAAGTTCAAATCGCATTTCGACGACATGCAACTAGTAAAATAAGTTCACGTGAGGATCTTTTTAAAGTTGCTACGCTGGGATTTCGTGGTGAAGCTTTACCTAGTATTGCTTCAATTGCTGATGTTGTGTTAACTACTTCAACCGGATCCGGTGTTGGTCAAAAGGTACATTATCGTGGTGGTGATTTAGTTGATCAAAACGAAACATCGATTCGTCAAGGAACCGATGTATTAGTTACGGATCTATTCTTCAATACACCTGCACGTTTAAAGTATCTTAAATCAGTACAAACCGAGCTCTCAAAAATCACTGATATTGTGAACCGGATTGCTTTAAGTTATCCAGATATATCATTTAGTCTGAATCACGATGGACGTGAGCTTTTACGAACCACTGGTCGAGGAGACTTACTTCAGGTTATTTCAAATATTTATGGAGTGCAAAATGCTCGTAAAATGGAGCACATCCAAGGACAAAATGTCGATTTTGAAGTTGAAGGATATATTAGTTTGCCAGAGTTAACTAGGGCATCCAGAAATTATATTTCAGTTTTACTAAATGGTCGTTATATTAAGAATTATGCAATTAGTAAAGCGATTATCAGTGGTTATGGATCGAAACTTATGGTCGGCCGTTATCCAATGGCTGTTATTAATATTAAAATGGATCCGTTACTTGTTGACGTTAACGTTCATCCTACTAAGCAAGAAGTTCGAATTAGTCAGGAACCTAGTTTAACGAATCTGATTTCAAAAAGTATATATGATCAGTTGGCACAAGAAAATTTGATTCCAGATGCAATTCAAAATCTGAAGGGTAGAGACAAGGCAATTGTTCCAGTTAAGAATGAACAAATGAACTTAGATCAGTCAACGGTATTAGATCAAGCAGTTCAACTGGAAGAACCGTCTGAATCGTTTTCGACAGATAGTGATAATGAAATATCAGAGGAACAAACGCCGATTATTATTAAAAGCCGTTCGGATTTGGCAGATAATTCGCTCAAGGAATTTAAAGCAAAATATCGAGATGGTAATGCACCAACATTTACACCATCGATTCGTTCTGTCGGAGAAGATTCACAGGAATCAGCACCAAGTTCGAAGAGACGTTTTCCGGAGTTACTTTATATTGGTCAGATGCATGGAACATACTTGTTTGCAGAATCCAGTGATGGTTTGTATATCGTGGATCAGCATGCTGCTCAGGAACGGATTAACTACGAATACTACCGTGTGGCAGTTGGGCAAGTCGATGATAATCAGCAAGACTTACTAGTTCCCATTTATTTAAACTATTCCAGCAGTGATACTTTGAAAATTGAAGAACATCAAGATGTGCTAGCTAATGTGGGACTTCACTTAGAACCATTTGGCAAAAACACTTTCATAGTTAGACAACATCCTGCATGGTTTAAGGCTGGACAAGAGGAAGATACAATTCGTGAAATGGTCGATTATGTAATTAAAGATGGTATCGTTTCAGTTGCTAAGTTCAGAGAAGCCAGTGCTATTATGATGAGTTGTAAACGGGCTATTAAGGCTAATCACCATTTAGACGATGCTCAGGCAAAACAACTTTTACGCGATCTTTCTCAAACAGAGAATCCTTTCAATTGCCCACACGGTCGTCCAGTCTTAGTTCACTTTTCAACTAATGATATGGAAAAGATGTTTAAGAGAATTCAAGATCCCCATCATACTGACGTTTTAGGTGACTAGTCATGTTACAATAATAAGGCGAACAAATGTTTTTTTGAAACGGAGTCTATGAAATGTACGAATATTTAAAAGGGATTATTACAGTGATTACCCCGGCTTATGTGGTAGTTGAAGTTCAGGGAGTTGGTTATCAAGTCAATGTTGCAAATCCTTATCACTTTAAACAAGACGAGCAAGTTATGATGTATGTCTATCAGGCAGTGAGTGAGACGGATTTGAGTTTATTTGGTTTTGATCGACCAGAGGATAAGGACCTCTTTTTGAATCTCTTACGAGTAAAAGGGATTGGTCCCAAAAGTGCTTTAGCGATTCTTGCTAATGATGATCATTCAGGTTTAATCAACGCAATCAATAATGATGACGTTAACTATCTAAAGAAGTTTCCTAAGATTGGACCTAAAGCAGCTCAACAAATCATATTGGACCTTAAAGGTAAAATTTCATCTGAGGGAGTTAGCGGAAATCCAATGGGTGAGTCAACACCAGTTGGGGGTCCTTTAGAAGAAGCCAGCGAAGCCCTGTTAGCATTGGGGTATTCAGCTAAAGAAGTTACGAAAGTTAAAAAACAATTGAAACAGTTAGATATTGATACAACGGACCAATATATTAGTGAAGCACTAAAACTATTGATGAAAGGGTAGGTGATTTGAATGGATGAAGATCGAATTGTTTCTTCCGATGTTCAAGATGATGATGAACAATCGGTCGAAAAGTCATTACGACCAACTACTCTCGATCAATATATTGGTCAAGATCAAATTAAGCATGAACTAAGAGTGTATATTGAGGCTGCTAAGAAGCGTCAGGAAGCTTTAGATCATGTTTTGCTATATGGACCTCCTGGTCTTGGTAAAACCACTTTAGCAATGGTTATTGCAAATGAAATGGAAGTTCAAATTAGAACAACCAGTGGACCAGCAATTGAAAAGCCGGGCGATTTAGTAGCCCTTTTAAATGAGTTGCAGCCTGGGGATGTCTTGTTTATTGATGAAATTCACCGATTACCAAAGCTGGTTGAGGAAATGCTTTATTCGGCAATGGAAGATTATTTCATTGATATCGTGGTTGGTCAGGGACCAACAGCTCATCCGATTCATTTCCCACTACCTCCGTTCACACTGATTGGTGCAACTACTCGGGCCGGAGTTTTATCTGCGCCCTTACGTGACCGTTTTGGCATTGTGGAACATATGGAATATTACACTGAAGAAGATTTATCAGAAATCGTCAAACGTTCAGCTGATATTTTTGATACGCAGATTAAACCAGAGGGTGCCCATGAAATCGCTAGTCGTTCACGCGGAACTCCACGAATTGCTAATCGTTTGTTAAAACGCGTTCGTGATTTTGCGCAGGTAGCTGAGAAAGATAGTATTGACCAGCCAATTGTTGATCATTCTTTGAAGTTACTTCGTGTTGATAATCGGGGACTGGATGAAACTGACAAAAAGGTTTTAGAAACTATGATTGAACTTTATCATGGTGGTCCTGTCGGAATTGGAACGATCGCAGCTAACATTGGTGAAGAAAAAGATACCATTTCAGAGATGTATGAACCTTATCTACTGCAGATTGGTTTCTTGAAGCGGACCCCACGCGGTCGAATGGTCACTTATGAGGCATATCAACACTTAGGACTCGAATCAGAGTTTAAAGAAAAATAGGAGAAATTCTCATGACATTAACTGTAGATGATTTTGATTATGACTTACCACATGAATTAATTGCACAAACACCAATTAAGCAACGCGATACATCACGTTTATTAGTTTTAGATCATAAGACAGGTACCATGGAAGATAAGCACTTTTATGATATTCTAGATCAACTAAACCCTGGGGATGCGGTTGTGATGAACAACTCTCGCGTTATGCCAGCCCGTATTTATGGTATCAAGGAAAATACTGGTGGTCACTTTGAAGTTTTGCTTCTGCACAATATTGAAGGAGATAAGTGGGAAACACTTGTTAAACCAGCTAAACGAGCAAAGTTGGGTACTAAAATTGATTTTGGAGATGGATTGCTAACAGCAACCGTAACTAAAGAATTGGAACACGGCGGTCGTGAAATTGAATTCTCATATGATGGAATTTTCATGGAAATTCTTAATCAGCTGGGCGAAATGCCATTGCCACCATATATCAAAGAAAAACTAGACGACCAAGAACGTTATCAAACAGTTTACTCTAAAGAACCTGGTTCTGCTGCTGCACCAACGGCTGGTCTCCATTGGACAAAGGAGTTACTTCAAAAGGTTGAAGACAAAGGAGTTAAACTGGTTTATCTTACATTACATGTGGGGTTAGGTACGTTTAGACCAGTTGATGAAAAGAATATCGAAGATCACAAGATGCACAGTGAGTTCTACCAGTTATCTGAGGAATCTGCTGCTACGTTGAATGAAGTACGTAAAAATGGTGGTCGTATTATTGCAACTGGTACAACTTCTATTCGAACTTTGGAAACCATTGGTTCTAAGTTTGATGGTGAAATTAAAGCTGATAGTGGTTGGACAGACATTTTTATCAAACCAGGTTACGAATGGAAAGTTGTCGATGCCTTTATCACTAATTTCCATTTACCTAAGTCGACCCTAGTAATGTTAGTTGCTGCCTTTACAGGTCGTGACTTAATCTTGAACGCATACCAACATGCTATTGAAGAAAAATATCGTTTCTTTAGTTTTGGTGATGCAATGTTCGTTAAATAATTTAAATAATTGAATGGAGATTTAATTTGGAACCTGCAATTAAATATCGGTTAATCAAAACCGAAAAGCATACAGGCGCTCGCTTGGGTGAGGTAATCACTCCGCATGGTACTTTCCCAACACCTATCTTTATGCCAGTTGGAACGCAAGCTACAGTTAAAGCTATGTCACCTGAGGAATTAGATGATTTAGGTGCTGATATTATTTTGGCTAATACTTATCATTTATGGGAACGACCTGGTGAAGATATTGTCAAAGAAGCTGGCGGTCTACACAAGTTTATGAATTGGAACAAGGGAATTCTTACTGATTCTGGTGGTTTCCAAGTATTCTCACTTGCTAAGCTACGCGATATTAGTGAAGAGGGAGTTCGTTTCAGAAATGAAATGAACGGGAGTAAAATGTTCCTTTCACCTGAAAAAGCAATGCAAATCGAGAATGATTTGGGACCAGATATCATGATGAGTTTTGATGAGTGTCCACCATACTTTGAAAGTTATGATTACGTGAAGCATTCGGTTGAACGAACTAGCCGTTGGGCTGAACGTGGACTAAAAGCTCATCGTAATCCAGATACACAAGGGTTATTTGGAATTGTTCAAGGTGCTGGTTTTGAAGATCTTCGACGCCAAAGTGCAGCTGACTTAGTAAGTATGGACTTCCCTGGTTATTCAATCGGTGGACTTTCAGTTGGTGAATCAAAAGCTGAAATGAATCGAGTCCTTGACTTTACAACACCGCTCATTCCAGAAAACAAACCTCGTTACTTAATGGGAGTTGGTTCTCCTGACTCTTTAATCGATGGAGTTATTCGTGGAATTGATATGTTCGACTGTGTCTTGCCAACACGAATCGCCAGAAATGGTACATGTATGACTAGTCACGGTCGTTTAGTTGTTAAGAATGCTAAATATGCTCGTGACTTCACACCGCTAGATGATAATTGTACATGTTATGCTTGCCGTAACTACACTAGAGCTTATATCAGACATTTACTTAAGACTGACGAGACTTTCGGATTGCGTCTAACAAGTATTCACAACGTGCACTTTTTGGTTCATTTGATGAAAGATGTTCGTCAGGCAATTATGGATGACAATCTTTTGGAATTTAGACAAAACTTTTTCGATGAATACGGATATACTGAAAATCCGACTAAGAATTTCTAAACATCTGGTTATAGTACCGTTTTTTTGTTAGAGTATATGTATAAACCAAAAATGAGGTGAAAGAATGTTACTAGCAGCAAATCCACTTGGTGGAATGAGTTCAATTATTTTCTTTGCATTAATTCTTGGATTAATGTACTTTATGATGATCCGTCCACAACGTAAACAGCAACAACAACGTCAAGAAATGATGAGTAAGTTAAATGTCGGCGATAATGTTACAACAATCGGTCGTTTGCATGGTGTCGTTGATTCAATCGATGATGATGCTAAAACCGTTACTTTAGACTGCGATGGTGTGTACTTAGTTTTTGATCGTGCCGCAATTATGCGTGTTGATCAACAAGTTGCAAAGGAAAGCGTTGAATCAGATGATAAACCTGAAGAAACAAAACCAGCAACAGAAGCAAAAGATGCCGTTGAAGATGTTAAAGAAGACGCAACTGATGTAACAAAAGACGCTAAGGATGATCTTGGCGAATAATATTGTTAATAAATTCTGAAACGGTTATCCGTTTCAGAATTTTTTTATCCACTTAAATAGACATTCTAAAATAATTAACCAAATTAGATGGTTTTTAGTTGAGTAAGGGGTACTTTTGATACATAATTAGACATATGAAAAATTGAAAGCGAGGCACTTGAAATGGATCAACGTGCACTATTTATAATTTTTGGTGGAACTGGCGATTTAGCTTATCGTAAGCTTTATCCATCATTGTTCAGATTATATGAAAAAGGATATTTAAAAGAAAATTTTGCTGTTATTGGAACTGCTCGTCGCCCTTGGAGTGATGACCATTTTCACGAAGTTGTTTTGAACGCGATTGCAGATGATGGTCGCGATGTTGAGCGTACTAACACTGAGCTGGCACGTAAATTTGCTAGTCATTTTTATTATCAATCTCATAACGTTGATGACGCTGAACATTATGTCAATTTAAAAAACTTGGCTGATAAATTAGATGCTAAATATGAACTGAATGGAAACCGTGTGTACTATTTAGCTATGGCACCAAGATTCTTCGGTACAATTTCATCTCATTTAAAAGATCAAAACTTATTAACTGAAAATGGTTTTAATCGTCTAATTATTGAAAAGCCATTTGGTCGAGACTATAAGACTGCTAAAGAGTTGAATGATTCAGTTTCAGGCTCATTTGCTGAAGATCAAATCTTTAGAATTGATCACTATTTGGGCAAGGAACCTATTCAATCCATTGCTGCACTTAGATTTGGTAATCAAATCATTAGTAGTTTATGGAATAAGGAACATATCGATAATATTCAGGTTACTTTGGCTGAATCCTTAGGGGTTGAGGAACGAGCAGGTTATTATGAAACCGCTGGTGCGTTACGTGATATGGTTCAAAACCACATCATGCAAATCGTGTCACTCTTAACTATGGAAAAACCTGACGTGTATGATGCAAGCCATTTACGTGATAAGAAAGTTGAAGCTTTAAATAACATTCAGTTATATTCTGTTGATGAGGCTAAAAAGAATTTTGTTCGTGGACAATACGGAGAAGATGCTAACCAAACTCAAGCTAGTTACCGTGATGAAGAAGGTACTGACGAACATTCACAAATTGACACATTTGTTGCTGGTAAGCTCATTAGTCATAACCCTACTTTAGAAGGCGTTCCAGTTTATGTTAGAACAGGTAAACGTCTCGCTAAAAAGACAACTCAAATCAACGTGGTATTTAAGAACGTAGATACAGATATTTTCCATAATGTTGAAGACAATGATGCGATTGGATTGCAGGACAATGTTCTAACAATTTATATCGAGCCAGAAATGGGCTATACACTCAAATTAAATACTAAGTATGGTAATCAGGGTTACAATATCAATCCAGTACACTTACGTTATCGTAAGACGCCAGAAGAAAAGGCTAAGATTCCTGATGCATACGAACGTTTAATTCATGATGCACTGCGCGGTGATAAGACCAACTTTGCTCACTGGCATGAAGTTAGTCGTGCTTGGAAACTAGTTGATGTGATTCGTGAAGCTTGGGATAGCGAAGATGCAAACTTCCCGAACTACGAAAGTGGATCAATGGGACCAAAGGATGCTGATGAATTATTGACTAATGATGGTCGTAATTGGGTCTTTAATCCTTTAAAATAGAATCTGAATAACTGATGAAGGTTGTGCCAATCATTTTTGGTCACAGCCTTTTGTATTGAATAGTCGAAAAATGATGGAGGAGGCGTACATATTGGCATCAGATGAACTGAATATTCCAATGAGAGTAGATGATTCGAGAAAGATTATTCATGTCGATATGGACGCTTTTTATGCCTCCATTGAAATGCGAGATAATCCCAAATACAGAACATTACCGCTTGTTATTGCGCATGACCCGCGCGAGACTGGAGGTCATGGGGTAGTGACAACTGCGAACTATGTTGCACGAAAGTATGGAGTGAATTCAGCCATGCCCGCAATGAAGGCATTAGAGCTATGTCCACAAGCTGTTTTTAAAACACCAGACTTTGAAAAGTATCGCGCAGTTTCAGCTCAAATTCATGAAGTGTTTCATGAATATACTGATAAAATAGAACCAGTCGCATTGGATGAAGCGTACTTAGATGTAACCGAAAATAAAAAAAACATGATTAGTTCTGTCGCAATTGCGCATGAAATTCAGAAAGAAATCTTTGATAAGACGCATTTAACCTGTTCAACTGGAATTTCTTACAACAAATTTTTGGCTAAAATGGCATCAGAATACGAAAAACCAATCGGAGTGGCGATGGTTTTTCAAGACGATGTGCATGACTTCTTAGCTCGACTGCCAATCGAAAGCTTTCGGGGAGTTGGTAAAAAAACTGTACCCAAGATGCATGATCTGGGAATTGAAACTGGAGCAGATTTATTTAAATTGTCGGAAACAGACTTGATGCATTATTTCGGGAAATTTGGGTATGTTTTATACCGACAGGTGCGTGGAATCGATGATCGCCCCGTTGAATATCAAAGAGAACGGCGATCAATTGGAAAAGAAGAAACCTATGGCAATCCGCTTACGACTGATTCAGAGGTCGATATACAGTTAAGATTGATTGCTAAAAAATTAATGACATACGTTAGTCGTCAGCAAAAACATGGTAAGACGATTGTTTTGAAATTACGGTATAGTAGTTTTGAAACCCAGACTAAACGAATTACTTTGGACGAATTCGTTCAAAATGATGCGGAAACTTTTTATTTCTACGCTCGCCAACTGTTTGATGAGATTGGGGATGCTAGTCAAGGTATTCGTTTATTAGGGATTACGCTGACTAATTTAACTGATTTAAATTATCAAGATGTTGTTTTGCCACTATTCGAACGTGAAAGTTCATTTTATGGTAAGCTTGAATGAAATCAATAAAGGGGAAACTATGAGTACTTTAGATGAAATTTTTGAGAAAATAAAAAAATATAATCGAATTGTGATTCACCGTCATCAACGCCCGGATCCTGATGCGATTGGTTCACAGATCGGCTTAGCAACTATTTTGCGTGATTCTTTTCCATTTAAGCAAATCAAGGTAGTTGGTAAACAAATTGATGGTTTAAGTTGGCTTGGAACGGTTGATGAAGTAGATAATGACTTTTATGATGACGCATTGGTAATTGTTGTTGATACTGCTAATCCACCACGTGTTGATGATCGACGTTATGAAAACGGAGATTATTTAATTAAGATTGACCATCATCCTAATGATGATCCATATGGAGATATTATGTGGGTTGAAGAGGATGCTTCTAGTAGTTCAGAGCTTGTTTATGACTTTTATGAACAATTTAAGGATGAACTAAAGCTAAGTGCTGAAGCAGCAAGATTACTTTACGCTGGGATTGTGGGCGACACAGGTCGTTTCTTGTATCCTGCTACTAGTGCGCACACTCATGAAGTTGTTGCACGATTGATGGATACTAAATTTGATATGGTAGCAGTTAACCAAAAGATGGATAGTATGTCAGAAGCAGTAGCACGTCTATCTGCCTACGTTTTTGAAAACTTACAAGTTGAAACGAATGGTGCTGCTCATATCATTTTAACCAATGAAATATTGGAACAATTTAAGCTTCAGGATGCAGGAACAGCCGGAATTGTTTCTTTACCAGGTAAAATAGATACAGTTAGTTGCTGGGCCATTTTTGTTGAGCAACAAGACCATAGCTATCGAGTTCGATTGCGATCAAAAGGTCCAGTTATCAATGAACTAGCTAAAAAGCATGACGGTGGTGGTCATCCACTTGCAAGTGGTGCCAAAGCCGCTGATACAAATGAAATAAATGATATTATTACTGAGTTGAACGAACTCGCAGTTAAATACGGGGAAAATAAATGAACAATTTTGCAAAATTTAATTTAAAGCCATTCTTAATGGATGCGCTTGAAGAAATCAATTTTAAAGAACCAACACCGGTTCAAAATAAAATCATACCGCTTATTAATGACGGTAAAAGTGTAGTAGGTCAGTCTCAAACAGGTAGTGGTAAAACACATGCCTTTTTACTACCAATTTTTAATCAAATCGATCCTGAACAAAATACTATTCAGGCCGTAATCACTACGCCAAGTCGTGAGCTATCATATCAGATTTATGAAGCTGCTAAACAATTGGCTAAGAAGTCTGAACAACCAATTGAAATTGGTAATTATGTTGGTGGAACTGATAAAAAACGCCAATTAGAAAAGCTTGAACATCACCAACCACAAATTATTATTGGAACACCGGGTCGTGTGCTTGATTTACTTAAAGCACGTGCTCTTAATATGCGCCAAGTTAAGTTTATGGTTATTGATGAAGCCGATATGACGTTAGATATGGGATTCTTAAATGAAGTGGATCAGATTGCCGCAAGTATGCCAGAACATTTACAAATGCTAGTATTTTCAGCAACAATTCCACAGAGTTTAAATACTTTCTTGCGTAAGTATATGGAAAATCCAGCTATTGAAGAAATTCCAACAGAAACAACCATCAGTCCTACAATTGAAAATTTACTTATTTCAACTAAGGGTCGCGATAAGAACCAGGTGATTTATCAGCTATTAACACTTGGTGAACCATACCTTGCTTTGGTATTTGCAAACACCAAAGAACGAGCAGATGATATTACTGATTATCTTAAGAGCCAAGGTTTAAAAGTTGCTAAAATTCATGGAGGAATTCAGCCTCGTGAACGTAAGCGCATCATGAAAGAAATTCATCGTTTAGAATATCAATTTGTTGTAGCAACTGATTTGGCAGCCCGCGGAATTGATATTGAAGGTGTATCACTGGTAATTAACGATGATATTCCAGAAGACCTTGAATACTTTATTCACCGAGTTGGTCGTACGGGCCGTAATGGTATGAGTGGAACAGCTATTACTCTTTACAAGCCTAACGATGAAGATAAGGTTGTTGAAGTAGAACAAATGGGCGTTAAGTTCCAACCAAAGGCTATTTCCAATGGAGAATTGGTAGACACTTATGATCGTGATCGTCGTACAAAAAGAGTTAAGGATCACAAGAAACTTGACCCAACGATGGTTGGATACGTTAAGAAGAAGAAAAAGAAGGTTAAGCCTGGTTACAAGCGCCGAATTCGTAAGGCTATTTCTGATAAAGATGAACGTGATCGACGAGTAGCTAAGCACCAAGAGTTTAGAGAAGCTAAGAAGGCTAAAATTAAGCAATCACGTGCTAATCGAAATCGGTAGGAATTGACTTATACTGGTTGCTTAACCTATAATTATGAATGAATAAAGGACATACAGGCTATTTAAAAGATTTCAGCGACGTTTCGGTGGTGGGAGAAACGACTTTTGATAGGTTGGGCTACCTTGATAAGTGTTACGCGACTCAGCGTTATGAGTTTAAGAGGTTAACGATCAAAACATCGTTGCAAGTAAAGTGGTACCGCGTGAAAGCGTCTTTATTTTACTGGCAATGGTGTTTTTTATTTTCAGGAGGAAGAATAATTGGAACGAAAATCAAGTAGTGAAATCAGAAGAATGTACTTAGATTTCTTTAAATCAAAAGGACATGTCGTTGAACCAAGTGCGTCATTAGTACCACAAGATGATCCAACTTTATTGTGGATTAACTCTGGTGTTGCAACAATGAAAAAATACTTTGATGGTAGTGTGGTTCCTGAAGTACCACGCTTAACAAGTTCTCAAAAGAGTATTAGAACGAACGATATTGAAAATGTTGGGCATACAGCTCGTCATCACACTTTATTTGAAATGTTAGGTAACTTTTCAGTTGGTGATTATTTCAAACAAGATGCTATTCATTGGGCCTGGGAATTGTTAACTTCTAAAGAATGGTTTGGAATGGATCCTGAAAAACTATTCGTAACTGTTTATCCTAAAGACCAAGATGCCAAGAAGATTTGGCTTGAAACAGGAATTGATCCAACGCACATTGTCGAAATCGAAGATAACTTCTGGGATATTGGTGAAGGTCCAAGTGGTCCTGATTCAGAAATCTTTTATGATCGTGGTCCATCGTTCAATAACTTAGCTGATGATGATCCTGAAAATTATCCTGGTGGTGAAAATGAACGCTGGCTTGAGATTTGGAACATTGTGTTCTCACAGTTTAATCACGAACCGGATGGATCATACGAACCATTACCACATAAAAACATTGATACGGGGATGGGACTTGAACGTGTTGTTTCAGTCTTCCAAGATGCACCAACTAACTTTGAAACAGATTTGTTTTTACCTTTGATTCATGAAGTTGAAAAACTGAGTGGCAAGAAATATGGCGATACCAAGGAACAAGATGTCTCATTTAAGGTTATCGCTGATCACGCCCGTGCCATCACATTTGCTATTGGTGATGGAGCTCTTCCTTCAAATGAAGGACGTGGATACGTTATCCGTCGTTTGATTCGTCGTGCTGTTATGCATGGTAAGAAGCTTGGAATTGATCAAGCCTTTCTCGTTGATTTAGTACCTGTAGTTGGCGAAATCATGAAGGATTACTATCCAGAAGTATTAGAAGAAAAAGCATATATTCAAAAAGTTGTTCAATCTGAAGAGGATCGCTTTAATGAAACTCTAGACGATGGAATTGGTTTATTAGATAACATTATTGCTGAAGCCAAGGCAAACGGTAGTAGTGAAATTGATGGTAAGCAAGCCTTTAAGTTGTTCGATACTTATGGTTTCCCATTTGAATTAGCTCAAGAATATGCTGGTGATCAAGGTATTAAATTAGATCGTGCAGGCTTTGATGCTGAGATGGCTAAACAAAAGGAACGTGCTCGTTCAGCTCGTTCAAAGTCAGTTTCAATGGGTGTTCAATCAGACTTATTAACAGATTTGAAGACGCCAAGTGAATATGTAGGTTATGACACTTTAACAGTTGATGGAGCAGTTCTTGCTGATCTTGTTCAGAATGATCAATTGGTTGACCATGTTGAGCGTGGTACTGCAGAGTTAATCTTTGATAAGACACCATTTTATGCCGAAATGGGTGGACAGGTCGCCGATATTGGTGAAATTAAAGACCAAGACGGTCAATTAGTTGCTACGGTTGAAGACGTTCAACATGCTCCTAATAGCCAAAACTTGCACACTGTTAAGCTTGTTAAACCAATGAGTAAGGGTGAAAAATACAATTTAAGCGTCAATCGAGAATTCCATCTTAAGGTAGAAAAGAACCATACAGCCACTCATTTGTTAGATCAATCTTTACGTAGTATTTTAGGCGATCATACTAAGCAAGCTGGTTCACTTGTTGAACCAGGATATTTACGTTTTGACTTTACTCATTTTGGTCAAGTTACTGAAGAAGATTTAAACAAAGTTGAAAAGCTAGTTAACGATAAAATTTACGAAGAAATTCCTGTTACAACAGTTGAAACCGACCTTGAAAGTGCTAAAAAAATGGGAGCAATTGCTCTATTTAGTGAAAAATATGGCAAGAAGGTTCGTGTTGTTAGTGTTGATGACTTCTCACGTGAGTTCTGTGGTGGAACACATGTTAAGAATACCAACGAACTAGGACTCTTTAAAATCGTGTCTGAATCCGGTGTTGGTGCTGGTGTTCGAAGAATTGAAGCTGTTACATCTCAAGCAGCCTATGAATTCTTGCTTAAAGAAGAGAATCTCTTGAAACAAACGGCTGGTTTGTTAAAAGCAGCTCAAGTGAAAGATGTCCCAAGTAAAGTTGCTCAACAAATTGATAACGTTAAATCTTTAAATCAAGAAGTTCAGAAGTTACAAGATCAAATTGCAAAAGACCAAGCAGCTGGTATTTTTGATAATCCAGAAGATGTAAATGGCATTAGCTTAATTACAGCTAAGGTTGACGTTGCTGGAATGGATCAATTACGTCAGTTGGCAGATGACTGGAAGAACAAGAAGTCATCACAAGTACTTGTTTTAGGTGCTGAAATTGGTGGCAAGGCTAATTTGATTGTCGCAGTTGCGGAAGACTTAATTAAGCAAGGTGTTAAAGCTGGAGATTTGATTAAAGCTATTTCGGGTAAAGTTAATGGTGGCGGTGGCGGCCGTCCAAACTTAGCTCAAGCGGGTGGCTCCAATCCTGCTGGAATTGAGGATGCATTAGCTGAAGCTCATCAATGGCTTGCAGCACGCTAATATTACGAATTGATTACGAGAAGTCGCTATCATTGTGATTTCGGTGATAATCAAGTAAAATTTACTCCAGTATGTATATAGTAGGAGGTGCCAACAATGGGAAAACTCGATGAAACAATGTTTTTTGATTTTGGTAACAGTAAATCTAATGATTTGCATGAAACTTTAAAAACGGTTTATGATGCACTAGAAGAAAAGGGATATAATCCAATCGATCAGATTGTTGGTTATTTAATCTCTGGTGATCCGGCTTATATTCCCCGTCTTAATGATGCTCGGAACTTGATCCGTAAGCATCAACGTGATGAGATTATTGAGGAATTAGTGCGCTATTATCTTGCCGATCAAGTTGATGCAACAAAGAAGGATCAGAAGTAATGCGGTTAATGGGATTAGACGTTGGATCTAGAACTGTTGGAATTG
The DNA here is from genome assembly GCF_001437605.1 of Pediococcus argentinicus. Taxonomy (GTDB): domain Bacteria; phylum Bacillota; class Bacilli; order Lactobacillales; family Lactobacillaceae; genus Pediococcus; species Pediococcus argentinicus. Next base: position 12,913 of record NZ_JQCQ01000013.1, on the reverse strand, counting down.
CTGTAAGTGATTCACTTGGCTGGACATCGCAGGGTGTTGAAATCATTCGAATTAATGAGGATGAAGAAGAGTTCGGAATTGAACGTGTGAAAGAGTTAGTCAAAAAGTATGAAGTCGTTGGCTTTGTAGTCGGACTACCTAAAAACATGAACAATTCTGAAGGACCCCGCGTTGATGCTGCACGTGCTTATGGTAAGTTGTTGGAAGATACTTTTGAATTACCCGTTGATTATCAGGATGAACGTCTGACGACTGTTGAAGCCGAACGGATGTTGGTTGAACAAGCTGATACATCCAGAGCAAAGCGAAAAAAAGTAATTGATAAGTTGGCAGCTAGTCTGATTTTGGAAAACTATTTAAACGGTCACGGAAAACTACTAAACGAACTTAAGTGAGGATATATTATGGATAACGAAGAAGAACAACAAATCACACTTGTCGATGATCACGGCAACGAAGAACTTTATACAGTTCTTTTCACATTTGATTCAGAAGATTATGGTAAATCATACGTGTTACTTTACCCATCAGAAGCTGCTGAAGATGAAGAGGTTGATATTCAAGCCTATTCATTCGAACCAGATGAAAATCATGATTTAGGGGAGGGCGAACTTAGCCCAATTGAATCTGACGATGAATGGGATATGGTTGAGGAAGTTTTGAATACTTTCCTTGGCGATCAAGATAACGAATAGTATGTAGTTTAACTGAGTCTAGGACAAAACATTGTTTTTGTGCCGGGCTCTTTTACTTTAAAGATGGAAAGATAAATGAATAAGAAAATATTAGATATTTTAGAATATCAAAAAGTTAAAGATGCAATCAAAGATTTTTTAGGAACTGCTAACGGACAGCAGGAATTACTAGAGATGTTTCCTAAGACGGACGTTGATTCAATTCAAAAGGATTTGACAGAAACCTTAGATGCAGTGGATATCTATCGTGTGAAAAGTGGGATTCCAATTCCTAAGTTAGCAAATATTGTGGAACCACTCAGACGATTGAAAATAGAGGCAACTTTGAATGGTCAAGAACTTGCACAAATTGGTCAAGTTCTTCGGGCTACTCGTGAGGTTACAACTTTCTTTCAAGATTTGGTAGACGAAGAGATCAATATTCGAGTTTTAAATCAGAAAGTTGATCAATTAGTTTTGTTGCCAGAAGTTGAGCATCGTTTGTCAGAATCCATTGAGGGTAACGGTCATTTAACTAACGCAGCTTCACCAGAACTTCGAAAAATCAGAACGAATATCAGTCGCTTAGAATCAGAGGTTCGTTCCAAGATGGAGAAATATACGCGTGGAGCAAATGCAAAATATTTAAGTGACCCAATCGTTACAATTCGAAATGATCGATATGTAATTCCAGTTAAGTCTGACTCACGTAGTCGTTTTGGTGGAGTGGTGCATGATCAAAGTGCGTCTGGGCTAACGTTTTATATTGAGCCTGAAGCAGTGGTCGATTTGAATAATCAGTTGCGTCAAAATCAGCTGGCTGAAATTGCCGAGGAACAACGAATCTTCCAAGAACTTAGCGAATTATTAATTCCTTACCGGGATGACTTGAGAGAAAATAGTTGGGTATTAGGACATCTTGATTTACTAAATGGTAAGGCCAAGTATGCTCACAAATTGCACGCAACTGAACCACGTATTTCTGGTACCAATGTAATCAACTTAAGACAAGTTCGTCATCCACTATTGGATCAAAACAAAGCAGTGGCAAATGATATTAAATTGGGTGATGATTATCAAACTCTAATCATTACTGGACCTAATACGGGTGGTAAGACAATCACTCTTAAAACGGTTGGTTTAATTCAATTGATGGCGCAATCTGGACTATTTATTCCAGCCAATGAGAATAGTACTGTTGGCATTTTTAAAGAAGTATTTGCTGATATCGGTGATGAACAATCAATTGAGCAAAACTTAAGTACCTTCTCGTCTCACATGGATAATATTATTCAAATTTTGGATAAGCTTGATCATGATTCACTAGTTCTATTTGATGAACTAGGAGCCGGAACTGATCCTAAAGAGGGTGCCGCTTTAGCAATTGCAATATTGGCTCGCGTTCGTCAGACCGGTAGTATGGCGATGGCAACGACTCATTATCCAGAATTGAAAACTTATGGGTATGAACGACCAGCAACTATTAATGCAAGCATGGAATTTGATGTGGCTACTCTACAGCCAACGTATAAATTATTAATTGGAATTCCAGGACAAAGTAATGCTTTTGAAATTTCTAATCGATTGGGATTGGACACTGCAATTATCGATCAAGCCAGAGGTTTAGTTGATCAAGATAGTCAGGATCTTAATAATATGATTAAGGATCTGACAAGCAGACAAAAACATACAACTAATTTAGCAAATGATTTAGAAAGTACTTTGAAAGACTCCAATCAGTTACGAACTGATTTAAGCCGTGCTGTTGATTCATTTCAAAGACAACGGACAGAGATGGTCGAAAAAGCTAAAGAAGAGGCTAATCAAATTGTCAATGACAGCCAAGAAACTGCAGATAAGATTATTAAACGTCTTCGTAAGATGGAACATAATGCAGGCTATCAAGAAAATGATTTGATTGAAGCTAAAAGTAAGTTGAATTCTTTACGCCAGGACACTAATCTAAAACGTAATCGAGTTTTGAATCGTGCTAAAGCCCGCCAAGAATTGCATCCAAACGATGAAGTGATTGTTACTTCATACGGCCAAAAAGGTGAGTTAATTCGGAAGGCCGATCAAAATCATTGGGAAGTTCAACTTGGTATTATCAAGATGAAAGTTAGTGTGGATGAACTGGAATTAGTGGAATCCGCAAGAAGTATTGAAAAGAGAACTAGAACAAATGTCCGTCGAACAGCATCTGTTTCAGTTAAAACTACTTTGGATTTACGTGGCAAACGATACGAAGAAGCCATGGTTGAGGTTGATCGATACATTGACGCGGCCATTCTGGCTGGCTATGACCAAGTTACAATTGTTCATGGTAAAGGGACTGGTGCATTGCGTGCCGGTATTACTAAGTATTTACAAGCCAATAAACGCATTAAAGATTTCGGTTATGCACCTGCTAATGCGGGTGGTAATGGAGCAACAATTGTTAAATTACGTTAGCACTTGTAAAATGTAAGCAAATTGTTTTCCAAAAATTATTCGAACTGGTAGAATTATACCAAGATAAGACGAGGAGGAATTATTATGGTTGAAGTAATCAATGATAAGAACTTTGAAGAAAAGACTCAAGATGGTGTTACATTAACTGATTTCTGGGCAACTTGGTGTGGTCCTTGTCGGATGCAGTCACCAGTTGTTGAGCAGTTAGACGAAGAGATGGGTGACAAAGTTCACTTTACAAAGATGGATATTGATGAAAATCCAAATACTCCACAAGGTTTTGGCATCATGAGTATTCCAACTTTACTCGTTAAAAAAGATGGCGCTGTCGTTGATACGATTGTAGGTTATCATTCTAAGGAACAACTAGAAAAGATCTTAAATCAATATTTGTAGAATCTGATTTAGTGATAAATTAAGGGTTGTGGAGCCGATTATGGTGTTTTCACAGCTCTTTTTTTGTTAAAATAGAAGTTAATTAATTCAAGAAAAGAAGGCACTTAAAATGGATAATCGTCCAATTGGATTTATGGATTCTGGTGTAGGTGGCTTAACAGCAGTCAAATCACTGCACCAGTTATTGCCAGATGAAAAAGCAATTTATATTGGGGATGAAGCTCGAGTGCCCTATGGTCCTCGTCCAACTACTGAGGTTGTTGATTTTGCAATTCAAATGGGTGATTTCTTAGTTAGTAAGAATGTCAAAGCAATTGTAATTGCCTGTAACACCGCAACAGGGGCTTCATTACCAACTTTGCAGGCTCGTTATAATATTCCAGTGATTGGTGTGATTCAACCGGGTGCTGAAGCTGCTTTACGAACTTCTAATTCTAAGCGAATTGGAGTTATTGCTACTGATGGAACTATTAAATCAAAAATTTATAGTGAAACCATTCATAAATTGGATCAAAATGCTTTTGTTAAGGAACTCGCATGCCAAGACTTTGTACGAATAGTTGAAGCTAACCAGTCTAAAGCACCAGAAACTGAAAGTATTGTAAAAAAACAGCTAAAACAATTAGAACCTGATAATTTAGACACTTTGATTCTGGGGTGTACTCATTTTCCACATCTACGTTCAGCGATTCAAACAGCTGTGGGTGAACAGGTTCAATTAGTTGATCCTGGATTACAGGCTGTTTCAGACTTGAAAGAGCAATTACAAAAAACAGATGGTTTTGTTGGTCAGACGGTAGAATCTGAAGAGTATTACACCACTGCTAATTTGGAAGAATTTAAGACAATTGCAGATGACTTATTAGGTATGAATACAAACGTTCAATTAGCAAAGATTGATTAGGAGACTGAATTGGAAAAAACAATTGTTATTGCAACTAAGAATGAAGGTAAATTACGGGAGTTTAAGGAAGTGTTTGCTAAAAAGGGAATTGATGTAAAATCCTTAAAAGACTTTCCAGAGCATTCTGAAATTGCTGAGACTGGTTTGACATTCGAGGAAAATGCTCGCTTAAAAGCTGAGGGTTACGCTGAGGTTACTGGATTGTCAGTATTAGCAGATGACTCAGGACTTCAGATTGATGCCTTACATGGACGTCCAGGAATCTTTTCTGCAAGATATGCTGGTAATCATGATGATGCAGCTAACAATGCTAAGGTTCTAATGGAAATGGGTGGAATTCCAGATGAAAAAAGGACAGCCAACTTCCATACAACGTTGGTTCTAAGAAAACCAGATGGTCAAGAACTAATCGGCAATGGTGATGTTCATGGACGTATATTAGGTGTTCCGCGTGGTAATAACGGATTTGGATATGATCCATTATTCTATTTACCAGAAAAAGGTAAAACATTTGCCGAATTGACTAGCGATGAAAAGAATCAAGTTAGTCATCGTGGTCGTGCAATCGAAGATCTAATGGAACGATTTGATGAGTTTTGGAAATAATNGCTGGAAAATTTTCCAGCCTCGTTTATTTATTCTCTAATTCAATACCTTCAGCCACTAGAGCTTGAATACAACGATCTAAGAGCATCGTTTGCATTGCGGACTGATAATCCAAATTGACCTTTGCAGATACCTTAATACTGATTTTATGGGTATCTGGATTAATAGTAGGTGCAGTAATGATAGGATTACTGTGTAGTTTGTCTGATTGAGCTTTTGCTTTATTTAGAGCGGTTTTTAAGATGTCCTTGGAACGATCGACATCAGCCACGTTAGCTGGTGTTAAATAGAAAGTTAAAGTGCTATTTCCCTGTGAATGATTGGAAATCAAGGCGACAGATCGATTAGGGATGAAATGAACGGTTCCATCACTGGCATGAAGTTCAATTGTTCGAAGCCCAATCGCAAAAACTTTACCGTCGATATTTTGAATCGTGACTTGGTCTCCAACTCGTAGTTGTCCCTCAATTAAAATGGTTAAGCCATTGATTAAATCTGAAACGAGTCCTTGAGCACCAAGTCCAATCGCGATACTTACAATTCCGGCACCGGCGACAAGTGTTCCAACTGGTACACCAATGTTAGATAAGATGATGTATAGGTAACAAAATAGGACCGTATATTTAAAGGTGTTCATAACGATGACATAAATAGTATCACCGCGTTTTGATCCACCGTTAGTTGTTCGATATTGGTCTAACAATCGCATCAATACAAACTTACCGATGCGATTAATAACGATAAAAATTAAAGTAATAATTACAATTTCAAAAATATGACTAATTATTAGTTCACCAATTTTCTCCCAGTTAATTTTACTCAACTGAGATTGAATCGGACTAAACTTACTAAGTATGAATGGATGCATGAAAATTCCTCCGTTAGGTACTTATTTTAACAAATTTTTGGATTAAAAAATATTCTGAAATTAATTCCCGAATTAATTAAGCCATTTGTTATGGTTTTCATTGCAAGTACTGCGCCACAATGCTATTCTTTAAGCATAATACAATAGGAGGTTATCAAATGACAGGTGGCGGTATCGCAGCAATTATTGCTGCAGTTGCATTGTTAGTATTAGTCCTATTTATTGGACTTGTATTGATTAATGCGGCTAGAACGTTAGGCGAAATAAATAAAAGTTTGGCAGTGATTACTCGGGATGTGGATCTAATTTCACATGAAGCTGAGGATATTATGGCAAACGGTAATGACCTATTAAAAGATGTGAACGGAAAGGTTGCAACTATTGATCCGCTGTTCCAAGCTATTGCAGATTTGAGCGAAAGTACTTCTGATCTCAATAATGCAACTCGGAACTTGGCTGGTCGAGTAACTTCAACCTCAAAGAGTAAGAATACCGGAAAGGTTGCAACAGCGATGAACGTTGGTAAAGGCGCTGTTAACCTATATAAGAACCGTAAGAACAAAAAGAGTGAATAGGAGGAATTAAATATGTCTAAAGCAAGTTTTCTATTTGGTGTTGTAATTGGTGGAGCCGCTGCAGTAGCTGCAACTCTTAAGTTAACAAACGTGTCACCTGAAGAATTACGTGATGCAGCAATTGATAAGTTTGATGAAATTAAGGAAGATCACGATTTCAACACAGACGAATGGCGTGACCGTGCTAGCTCATCAGTTTCAGATTTAAAACAACGTGGAATTGATTTAGCTAACCGTGCTAATAGCAAGTTCAACGTTGATGACGACTTAGGTGATCAAGAAGATGACATCACAATCGACAAATCAAGTGATAATTATCAAGCACCTACTGAAGTATTTATGCCAAAGAACGATAAATAGTAATTATTGAAAGAATCAAAACTTAATTGTTTTGGTTCTTTTTTTGTTAACTACAAGCGTATTAGTTGATATGAATGTATAAATAATAGATAATATTCGTGAAGGTAAACGCTTTCAAAATATTGTAGGGGGCATTAAATATGACAGAAAAAGTACAAGCAGGAGTAGCAATGTTAAAAGTTATCGAATCTTGGGGTGTAAACCACATCTATGGGTATCCTGGTGGATCGATTAACTCTACGATGAATGCGTTGCAACAAGAACAAGAGAACTTGCAGTACATCCAAGTACGTCATGAACAAGTTGCAGCTTTATCAGCAGCTGCAGATGCAAAATTAACTGGAAAAGTTGGAGTTTGCTTTGGCTCAGCCGGACCAGGTGCCGTTAACTTATTGAATGGTTTATATGATGCACGTGAAGATAATGCACCAGTATTAGCATTAGTTGGACAAGTGCCACATAACCGTATGAACTATGATTATTTCCAAGAATTTAACGAAGCTCCAATGTTTGACGATGTTGCAATCTTTAATCGGACTGCAATGACGGCCGAAAGTCTTCCATACTTAGTTGATAAAGCTATTCGTTGGGCTTATAAAGAAAATGGTGTTGCTGTAGTTGTCATTCCAAATGATTTTGGATATGTTGAAATTCCTGATATCCCTTATACCAGTGAAAGAACACGCAACCAAGCACTACCAAAGCCATTGCCTGATTCTGAACTAGTTCAGGAAGCATTAGATATGATTAAGGATGCTAAATATCCGGTTATTCATCTAGGACAAGGTGCCCGCGGTGCAGATAAGGAATACGAAGAATTATCTAAAAAATTGCAGATTCCAATTATTATTACTGGATTAGCAAAAGGTGTTGTTCCTGACAGCTTTGAGGGTAATATGGGACCAATCAATCGTGCTGCTTCTAAAGTTGCAAATGAATTAATTAAGAAAGCCGATTTAGTAATTTCAATTGGGGCAAACTTCCCATTTGCTGAAAGTGTTTACGCAAATCGTCCATTCAAATATATCCAAGTTGATAATGATCAATCCAAGTTTGGTCGTCACCATCATTTAGACTTAGGTATCTGGTCTGATGCAAAGGAATTTGCTAAGAAGGCTATTGAAATTAGTGAGGATGTTGAACCAAATGCATACTACAAAGCCGCTGTTGCAGCACAAAAAGATTGGGGTGCATATCTCCAGAAATTAATGGATCGTACTGACGAACCACTTGAATATGAACAAGTCTACAAAGAAATTAATCGAATCGCTGATGACGATGCTGTATTCTCAATGGATGTTGGTGACAATACCATCAATAGTTTCCGTTTCTTAGATATGAATCCAAAACAAAAACTATTAACATCTGCATTATTTGCAACAATGGGATGTGGTATTCCAGGGGCAATGGCTGCTAAATTGAGCTATCCTGACCGCCAAGCATTCAATATCGCCGGTGATGGTGCATTCTCAATGGTTATGCAAGATATGATTACTGAAAAACGCTATAACCTACCAATCATTAATATTGTTACTTCAAATCGTCACTTAAGCTTTATTAAGTCGGAACAAGACGATGTACCACAACCAGAATTTGGTGTTGATTTAACCGATGCTGATTACGCCAAAATTGCTGAAGGTATGGGTGTCAAAGGTATTAGAGTTGATAAATTCAGTGAATTACATGCTGCATTTGAAGAAGCTGAGAAAGAATACAAAGCTGGTCGCCCAGTTTTAATTGACGCTAATATTACAAGTAAACGTGGTATTCCAGTTGAGTTTGACTTGGGTAAAGATGATGGTTCAATTTATGAAGATGATCAATTCAAGGCTGAATACGATGCTGGTGAATTGAAACCATTTGACGAATATCTAGCAGAATATTCTGCTGAATAGTTTTATGAAAAGTCCGACTGCACTCACGCGTAGTCGGATTTTTTTGTACAAAAAGACCAGAGAAATGTTAGTCTCTCTGGTCATATAAGCGTTATTAAATTAATTGATATACTTAAGTTCTTTTGATGTGTGTGTGAATGGTTCAGCACCATCTTTAGTGATGTGAACACAGTCTTCGATTCGAACTCCGGCGACTCCTGGAATATAAATTCCTGGTTCAATTGAGAAACACATGCCTTCTTGAAGTACCATTTTGTTTCCTTCCATAATTGAAGGAAATTCATGTTCGCCCATACCCATTCCATGGCCTAGACGGTGAATGAAGTATTCGCCATAGCCAGCTTTTGAAATGATATCACGTGCAAGTTTATCAAGATCTTCTGCAACCATTCCAGGTTTAGCAGCAGCTTGGGCAGTTAGTTGAGCTTCCAAACAAACGTCATAAATATCTTTTTGTTTGTCATTAAGGGTACCAAATGCGACGGTACGAGAAGAATCACTAATGTATCCTTCGTGAACTGTTCCTAAATCAAAGAGAATAAGTTCATTCTTTTCAATCTTGTTAAGACCTGTTGCACCGTGTGGCTCTGCAGCGTGAGCACCAGCTTGGACTAATGTATCAAAGCTCATGTTCATAACACCACGTTTTTTGAGAGCAAATTCTAATTCAGCAGCAACATCAGCTTCTGATTTACCTTCTGCGATAGCGTTGAAACCAACTTCAAAAGCGAAGTCGGCTTCACGTCCTGCAGCGTCAAGTTTAGCAATTTCTGAACTAGTTTTAATTAACCGAAGATTTTGAACTACAGGAGTAACATTCTTTTCAAAATCTGCATTATTAAATTGATTTTTAATTAAATCAAAACGATCAACGGTTAGACTCTCTTTTTCGATTCCCCAGTGAATAGGATTTGGATTGATTTGTTTGATGTATCCAGCAATCATATCGAATGCTGGTTCATGATCAAGATATCCGTAAACTGGAAATTTCCATCCGGTATCTTTCACAGCTTCTACTTCAAGGGCTGGGGCAAAGATAAATGGATCATGGTCTGGAAAAACAAATAGTGCCAAAACTCGTTCGATGGGATCACTTGCAAAACCAGTTAGGTATTGAATACTTTCTGGATTACTAATGTAAGCAATATCGAGATGTTGTTCGGCCACCCATTGTTGGACTTTTTCTAATTGTGTCATCTAATCGCTTCTTTCTATAAGAGTTATTTCGATTATAGCACACAGGGAATTTTTTCAATGAAATCAGAAGGTGATAAATGTCATGGAAAACTTGCATGAGTGCTCTAAATTTGATAACGTATTCATGGTAATGAAAATGTATGAAAACAAATCATATCAGTAAATAGAGGAATATATAATGGAAAAACAAACAATTACAATTTACGATGTTGCTCGTGAAGCCGGTGTATCAATGGCTACCGTTTCTCGTGTTGTGAACGGCAATCCAAATGTTAAACCCGAAACACGTAAAAAGGTTGACGATGTTATTGCTAAGTTAGACTATCATCCAAATGCGGTTGCTCGTGGATTAGCAAGTAAACGATCAACAACAATTGGCGTGATCTTACCTGATGTTACGAATGCTTTCTTTGCATCATTAGCACGAGGAATCGATGATGTTGCTGCTATGTATAAATACAACATTATTATGGAAAACTCAGACGAGAGTATTGACCGTAAGTTAGAAGTGCTCGAAAACTTGCTTGCAAAACAAGTTGATGGTGTAATTTACATGGGTAACTCGATTGATGATCGGCTTCGTGATGCATTTAAGAATACAAAGACACCAATCGTTTTTGCTGGATCAGTTGACGATAAGAAGGCAATGCCTTCTGTCAGCATCGATTACAAAGAAGCAGTTAAGAACTCAATCAGTAAGTTGATTGAAACTGGTAATAAAAAAGTTGCTTTTGTGTCAGGTTCAATTGAAGAACCAGTTAATGGTAAATATCGTTTAGCTGGATATAAGGCAGCCTTAAAGGATAACAAGATTAAGTTTGACGAAAGTTTAGTTTTTGAAACAGCTCGTTCATACGATGCTGGGATTAAAATTGCTAGCGAAATTGCTTCAAGCAAAGCAACAGCTGCTTATGTAAGTGATGACGGCATCGCTGCAGGTGTTTTGAATGGTCTAACAGACTTGGGTGTAAAGATTCCTGAAGATTTCGAAATCATTTCAAGTAATAATACTGATATTACAAAGATGGTTCGTCCACAATTGAGTTCGGTAGTTCAACCAATGTATGATATTGGTGCCGTGGCTATGCGTCTTTTAACTAAATTAATGAATGGTGAAGACGTAGATGAACGTAACATTGCCTTACCATTTGAAATGGTATTTAGACAAAGTACAAAAGATTAATACGAAAAAAGAGATTTCACATTTAAGTGAAATCTCTTTTTTGTTACATGAAGAATGTTTTGTAAAGTTCTAACGCACTGATACTAGCAAGAATTGGAGCAACTACTGGAACAGCAGCGTAGTGCCAGTGTGAATCTTTTTTAAATGGAATTGGAAGTAGCGCATGAATAATTCTTGGACCTAAATCACGAGCAGGATTAAGAGCAGGACCAGTAGGACCGCCTAGGGAAGCTACTAATGTCATAACAAGTAACCCTAAACCAATGAATACGGTACCCATGTTAGCTTTGAAGTATGGAGCATGTGTTAATGCTACAGCACCCAAGAATAATAGGAATGATCCGACAAATTCATTAATGAAACCGTTCAAATGACTCTTAGATGCATCAATTGTACTAAATGTTCCAAGGATTGCTTCGGGATTAGTAGTTTGATCATAATGAGGTTTGTAAGCAGCATAGACGATCAATTGACCAACCATAGCTCCTAACAATTGAACAATTACAAATGGAATAACTTGACCCCATGGGAACATTCCAGCAACTGCTAAACCAATCGTGAAAGCAGGATTGATTTGAGCTCCAGAAATAGTTCCAAACATCATGGCAGGAACTAAAACTCCACATCCGTAACCAAGAGCGATTAATAACCAATCACTACCATTACCTTTAGTTCCTTTTAACTCAACGTTGGCAACTGAACCGTTACCTAAAATAATTAAAATTGCAGTACCAATAAATTCTGCTAAAAGCTTAGCAGGAAAAGAATATGTCATAAAAATAACTCCTTAAATACTATGTAGTTTTTGTAAGCAACATTTAAAAGTATATACTAAATAGACATATAAAAGCTAGAAAATTTATGATGATTGTGATAGTTATTGATATAATGGTAGTTAAATTGATAAATGTAAGGAAGAAGTGTTAAATATCGAAGACAGTAGAATGGCTCGTAAGCACGAACAAATCAGTAATGATGAGCCTGTACAAAATTTAAAATCTACTAAACCAAAGCATCATTTTGGTTTACGTTTAATCATGGTTATTACTGGTTTAATTTTCTTTATGAGCTTACTTTTTAGTAGAACTGTTTTGAATAGTACCTATATGAGTCACCAGGTAGTGAGTTCTTCAATTGGTAGCAATATTGAGCAGTCTGTTAATAGTCAATTGCAGAAATATGGAGTTAACAATCAAGACATTGTTCCTGAAGGAGCAATCAATCAGGTCGTACAGAAAATGGCTGAACAATTGTATGCTGGTCAGACAGTTCAGGTTGATCAACAGATTGTTAGCAGTGTGGTTAATAACGGATTGAAAAATTCAAATAGTAATGCCACTGCACTTGGAATGGGGTTGTCCAATACAATTGCCAGTCAAGCGGTTAATGTGATTAACAACCAACTTAATACGAATCAACTTAATACTTACGCATCAGATATTCAAACTCTGGTGAATGTAAATCGAATCACGATGATTATTAGTGGCGTCTTATTAGTTATTTGGTTTGTTTTGGCAGTATTTAGTCTCATTTTTGTTAGTGCAATTAGTAGTACTTTATTTTGGACAGGCCTTTTGAGCGGAATTGGATTTGGAGCAGTTTACTTATCCAATATTGTTGGTCAATTGAGTAACCAATACCAAGTTGCTAGTGACTTGATTAAGCAAGTTGGCAATGATGTTTTAACCACGGGATTCTTAGCAGCCATTATAATGGCTGTTGTAGGGATAATTTTATGGATTATCGTTAAAATTACACATTTTAGATCAAAAAAGATGAAGCTGGGAAATAACTAGCCCAAAAG